>CALJTN010000292.1 GCA_937976175.1 uncultured Clostridiaceae bacterium
GAATGTAGGCTCACCTATACCCCCTATAACTATTTCTTTTAAGTCTGAGTGGGTTTTTAGTTCTGACGTTAATTTAATAAGCATGTCTTCCTTCATGTCATAAAAATTATGTGCCCAAGATCTTCTGTAGCACATTTTACAATTTAAATTACACTTATCTGTAAGTTCTAAGTACAACTTTTTTATTAACATATAAATACCCCCCCATAGAGTTCTAATTGAGTTCTTCGTTCATATTACTAGATACCCATATAATAATACTGCTACTTATCAATGTCAACATAAGAAACTATATGATAATGCAATTAATATTGTAGCACCGCAGATGATGATCTAGGGCATGAATAAAATTATAACAAGTAATTTAGGAGAATTGATATAATCATTTATAATTAAATATAATTAAACTAAGTGTACTAAGGTTCAATATAACTTGATGTTTTTTAATATATTTAATATAATAGTTATAGTTTAAGTTAAGAAAGAGCAGAATAAAATTTAGTAGGATTAGCCAGGAGGAAAGCATATGAAAATGAATATAAATATAAATACACCGCTTGAGGAGTTATTGGAATTGTGGACAACGCTTTCTTATAAGTTTTTTCATAAACAATCCGCCACAAAAGAAGAATTGGAAACTTTGAAAGAAGTCAGTAGGGTGCTTGACGCTAAAGAAATTGTTAGATTAGAGATTTTTAATACGGATGAGAAAAAATATATTGTGAGTTATTTTAAATACGGAGATGAATTTAAAAAAGAGATACAGATAGCCGTGTAAGCTCTAAACAAGCTAAGGGGGATATAATTTGAAGATTAAAATATCCAGTAAAAGAAAGCCTGCGCAATTTCCTTTTTTTTACGGTTGGGTAATTATAGTTATTGCAGCAATGACATTATTTTTTTCAGGACCTGGACAAACATATTCAATTTCTATATTCATAAATGCTTATATTAAAAAGTTTGGATGGAGCAGATCTCTAGTTTCCACCCTTTATTCTGTTGCTACACTATTTGCAGGGTTTATGCTACCTTTTGTTGGTAGAAAAATTGATAGTATAGGACATAGAAAGGTGCTTACGGTAATATCATTTTTTCTAGGTATCACTTGTTTGTGGATGAGTTTTGTTTTTAATCCTATTATGTTATTTATTGGATTTATGTTTTTAAGGTTATTAGGACAAGGTTCCATGACGCTTATACCATCTACTCTTGTTTGTCAGTGGTTCGAAAGGCGGCGTGGTCGAGCTTTAAGTATCATGACTATAGGTGGTGTAATTAGCTCTGCAGCCTTGCCAGTAATAAATAACTGGCTTATAAATTTAGTAGGTGTACATTTTACTTGGATAGTATGGGCGGCCAGTTTAATAGGCATAATGGCTCCTGTGGGCTGGTTTTTTGTCAAAAATTCACCAGAAGAAATGAAGCTTTTAGTGGATGGGGTAGATGCTAAAAGTCCTATAACAGAAAAAAAGGAAAATAAAACCCCAAAAATAGAAGGACGAGTTGATTGGACTTTAAAAGCAGCTATGAAAACAAGAACCTTTTGGCTAATGTTATTCTGTATGACTGTTCCGTCTATGATTAATACAGGACTAACTTTCCATATGGTATCTATTATTGAAGAAAAAGGCCTATCCATGGCTTTTGCTGCATCTATACTAAGTATAACTGCAATAATGCAATTACCCTTAAATTTTTTAGCAGGGCATATGGTAGATAGAGTGAAGGTTCATTATATAAGAGCCGCGAACTACTGGGTTCTTGCGGCAGCAATGATGGCCATGATAATAGGGACTTCAAGTAAAGTGGTGATTCTGTATGCAATATTAAGCGCTATATTTAATGGCTTTAACTCTGTTACAACAGAAGCACTATGGCCTAATTATTATGGTAGAAAACACCTAGGAAGCATAAGAAGCATTGCAACTACAGCAATGGTCATTGGTTCAGCCTTGGGTCCCCTACCTTTTGGATTTGCGTTTGACTTATTTAACGGCTACAAAGAAATAATAATAATTATGATGATATTTCCAGTTATAGCTAGTATTGCTTCAATTATATCTCCACCGCCTGGCAATCCTAGTTAAATTTAACCATAATTTTCTTAGCATTAAGGTTCTAAGTATCTATATAGCGTAGATTTGCTAATTCCCGTTTCAGCTTTTATTTCAGAAAGACTATATTTCTTACTTTGATACATAACAATAGCACGGGTTACATTTTCGTCAGATTTTCTGGGGCGTCCTGTAGGGATGCCTTTTTGTTTTGCTTCATACAACCCTTGTTTTGTTTTTTCACTTATTACATCGCTTTGAAACTTAACAAGGTGTTTTACAATTTCATTGAAAGTATATCCATTGGTATTGCTTGTATCAATTCCCTCATTAAGAGATTGAAAATAGGCCCCTTTCTTAGAAATAGTTTCCAATAATTCCACTAAATGAAGTGTTGAATCAGCTAAGACGAAAAGTTTTGTAACTACAATTTTATCGCCTTTGCTCAGAGCATTGACTATATTTTTTAGGTGTGTTCTTTTTTTTGATGATGAGTGTTCTTCTGAAATCAGTGTTGAACAGTTTACCAATGTTAACTTCTTTAGTTGGTCCTCACATTTCAAATCTTCTTGGTATGGTCTCATATATCCAATTAACATAAATGCTCTCCTAATATTTAAAGATTTTCTTTTAGTATACCATAAAATTTACATATAGTAATAAGTTTTAAAAGGGTTCCTTTTTGGGGCGATATGTGGTACAGTATTTAAGGCGCGCTAAACTAGACTTTTTATGAGAGCCTTTAGGCTATAAAATAGTAAATTTAAAATACAAGGAGATGTTTTTTTGGTTAATTTGGTTCAAAGGTACAAGAAACGTATTATGGTTCATTTTTTAGGTAAAAGTAAAATAAATGCTAAGACTGAGGTGCTATCAGGATTAACAGTGGCGCTTGCACTAATTCCTGAGTCAGTAGCATTTGCTTTCGTGGCAGGGGTTAGTCCTATTCTAAGCCTTCAAACAGCTGTGATGATGGGATTTGTAGCAGCTGTTTTTACGGGAAGACCTGGAATGATAAGCTCATCAACAGCTGCAATTTCAGTTGTATTTGCTTCATTAATAGCTATGCATGGGTTAGAGTATCTTTTTGCTACGGTAATTCTAATGGGGATTATTCAAATAGCAATAGGAGTACTTAAATTAGGAAGATTTGCAAGAATAATACCTTATTCTGTTATGCTTGGT
>CALJTN010000293.1 GCA_937976175.1 uncultured Clostridiaceae bacterium
TTTCCTTTGCATCATAAAATATTATGCTTTTATCTTCTTGTATCTTTGGTATTAAACCACTTGCTTTTATATTAAATTCAAAGTAGGCATTATCTACTTTCTTGTTTAGTACAATTGTTTCTTTAACATCCTCTGGTCTTACTTCATATTCTAAATCTACATCTTGATATATTTCTTTATATTCTACTGTAGATGTTAGATTAGTTAATGTTATTTTCTTATCTTCATCTGATAACTTCTCTAAATAATCTGTATTTTTAGGTTGTATTTGTGCTGAAGTTCTATTTAAAGCTTTAAGTGAATTCTTGTTAATTGTTTCTGTTGTAGCACTTTCTTGTATTGCTTCTCTATTTTCAACATCAACTGAGTTTGCATTATCTGTTATTTGGGAAGTTACTCCATCACTGCTTAAAATGTCATTACTACTTTCACTTGGAGTATTTATATTCCAAGATATTTCATAACCATCCTTTTTTATAGATACAAGCTTTTTAGCATCAGAAGTTTTTCCGAATTTTACTTTATAACTACTATTTTTGTTCTCTAGTACATCATTATTTTCTTCGTCTTTTCCTTCAATGATATTGTTGTCTATATCCTTCCACTTACCATTTTCCTCGTAATGCACCGCTAAAGGATACACGACTGCCTCATAGCTTTTATCTTCCTTTCTAAACGTTTTTACAAATTTTTCCCTCTTATCCTCTACCTCCTGAAGTATTTTTGCTTCCTTTTTGCTGTTTCTCTCTAATTGTGCAGATGATACTATCTTACTTCCTAAATCATCAATGCCTTGGGCTAGTATATTTATAGGCGTATTGGTACTGATAAATGTAGCTATAAGAAATATCGACAGTATTCTTTTATAATTCCACATTTTATTCCCTCCTTTGTTTTTTATTTTAAGTATAATTGTAAATTACCAAAAAAAACAATGTAGGATTTGTGGAAACATGTCTAAAATCTTCATATTATTCATGCTTTATTCATAGTATTCATGTTTTATTCATATTTTTTATGTTTTATACATGAAATATTAACTTGTTTCTTAGTGTTACAAACGTCTCTAGTATAAATTTAATTACAATTAGACTCATCATATTTTGCATTATTAGGTGTATTAAATTAGAATTGTCATTATATCATTTTAAAATCAAAGGAAAACTTATAACTAAAGAAATAATAATCTCTTTAAAACTTAGGTATTTTTTCTTAGATTATGCTAACGAAAGTATATATTGCGTAGAATGCATTTGAACAAGCCTTAGTAATTCTTAACTAGATTTAGTGGAAGATACGTGAAGAAAAGTGCTTGTTTGAGCGCACAACAATTGAGAATTGTTGTGTGCCCATGAGGAATACTAAGGGGATAGCGAGTTTGCACATTTTAGTATCTTTCAATAAATTTTGTTTAGAATTACTTGGCGAAGTGAAAGCATTCCAGCAATATATACTTTTAGTTACAGCATAATATAAGAAAAAACGCTTACTTCTTAATAGTACATTATTAATACATATACTAAAAAACACGTCACAGGTATTAGATTCACCTGTAACGTGTTTTGTTAATAATTACTTTAGCTTAGCACAATGCAACCCATTTGCTAATACTTAGACTAACTTTACGATTCTATTTTCCTTAACATACTTACTCCCTTTGTCCCTAATAGGTAATATAGCACTGCATCTAAAATTGAATATAAAACTACTATTAAACCAAATGCACCCCACTCAGTCAATTGAAGTTTTATAATCACAAATACTGTAAGCCCACCGAGTGCTATACAAATAATCATGCTAATGATCACGTTTAAATTCTGCTTAACTGCCTTTTGTTCTGTATCCCATTGAAGTTTTGGAAAATTTAAATCAATAAATATTCCTATAAAGGATGTAAATAATATTCCCAAAGTACCAACTATAAGCATTAATAAAACTAAGTCTAATGGCAATTTAAGCAATATTATACCAAATATGCTTACCATGAGCATCCCTGCACTTCCTAAAACTACTGCGGACAATACCTTTGCCATAAGCTGCTGCTTATACTCCATAGGTATATATTTTAGTACAAACAGATTTTTGCCTTCTCTTGATATGGCTGTAGTTGAAATTGCATTACTGCAAGATGCAAAAACCATAAATGCAAAGAACCCACCTAATGCTATTCCGGTGCTTTTACCATTTTGTAAAAACCCAGTTAATTGCTTAAGTTGATCCCCGCCACCTTTTTGTGCGAAAATTGGTATAAGTAAAAATACTGGAAATAGAAAATTCATAAGTACGCAATTCATAAAATAAATAGGTGTCCTAAATAAAAGCTTTAACTCTTTTAATATATATATATTCAAGGAAGAATTCTGTGTGGTGTTTTTTATAAGTTCATGACTGCTGAGTATTTTTCTCTTTGAAGCTGTTTCAGATACTCCCATAACCCCTTTGAAGTACAATGCTTGACCTAATATTATAAATATCATTAGTGCAGCTACTGTTATTACTATAAATAAAATTAAATTGATAAAACCACGAAGATTAGTAGTATTAATTAAGCTATTTACAGCTATTTTAGTACTAGGAAATATCTTTGTTACCACATCAACTAGGGAGTTATTCCCACTTGATAACATTTCAGTAATTTGTGACTCACCTAGATTTTGTGTAAACCTTTGGATATATATATTTATTCCTATACCAAAAAGCATGGCTAGAAGCCCACCTACAAGTCTAAATCTATCCTTATTTTTTGCAATATTAGTAAACCTCATTATAATCATGTTAATTACAGATGCCATTACTAGCGGAACTATAGGCAAAAGCAAGAATATAATAACTCCATAAGTATAGTACAATACCCCTCCACCACTCTTTATACCATAGGCAATTAGTGTAGGAGCAAAAAATATAAGCTCCGTGAGATACTCATAAATTAATACTACTGCAAACTTAGCCCCCATGATATGCCAAGGCTTGAACGGTAAGGGTAATAAATTTTCCACATCCATAGAAAAGTAAAATATATTCATTGCGTAAAAAATTCCAAAGAAGAAAATAACAGCGCTTACAATTGATAATCCGAATCCCAATATAACTGCTTCTTGCCCTATAGCATGCAATCCATCATATGCCATAGATAAAAACTTTCCAAAACCTATTGCCATAGGTGTGAAGGCTATAATTAAAAGTATCCCAAACAAGATTCCTTTTATTTGTTTTTTATTTTTATTTTTGCTTGGCGCACCAGTCCCTGCTTTTAATAATACCTTAGTTAAAGCTATAAACTTACTCATTTTCAGTCATCTCCAAGAAGATTTTTTCAAGGGAGCCACTAGCTTTAAAATGCTCTCTTAGCTCCTGCAGTGTCCCACAGAACAACATCTTACCCTTGTTTATTACAGCAACCCTATCGCATAATTTTTCGGCTACTTCTAGAACATGAGTTGAGAAAAAAACACTTTTGCCACTATTGGCATGTTCTCTCATCATTTCTTTTAAAACATACGAGGATTTAGGGTCAAGTCCCGTCATTGGCTCATCTAAAATCCAAACTTCTGGCTCATGAACAAGTGCCCCCATAATAATTATTTTCTGTCTCATGCCATGAGAATAGCTCTGAATTTGATCCGTTAGTGCATTACTCATTTCAAATCTATTTGCTAAGGTTTCAACCCTTTCTTTTCTAATAGTACTCGGCACATCGTAAATATCTGCCATAAAGTTTAAATATTCAATACCTTTAAGCCTTAAGAACATGTCTGGATTATCTGGTACAAATCCAAATTGCTTTTTAGCTTCTAGGGCTTTTTTTTCTATATCAATTCCATTTATGGTTATATTCCCACTATCAGCACTTAATATTCCAGTAATCATTTTTATGGTGGTAGTTTTTCCTGCTCCATTTGGGCCTAAAAACCCAAATATTTCTCCGTCTCTTATTGTTAGGCTAATGCTATCTACAGCTTTATTCTTGCCATTGTAACTCTTATTTACATCAATGATTTCAATCATATTTCTGCCCCCTTATATTCCTTATATAGATAACAACCATTAACTATTATTCTCCTCATATGGCTGAAGTATCTTTGCTTACTTGTTATTCAACCTTACTTAACATGGTAATTATACATAGATATACTATCATACTTTTTCTTTTTTTACAATATTTGCTACGTTATTTGTGTTTAAAAATTATTTCTTATTTTAAATGTAATCAAAAGAAAAACTTCGCCAAGGTAACTGCCATTATAATTGCTGTAATATCTGCTAATATGGCCGCCCATAGTGTATGCCTAATTTTTTTTATATTTACTGCTCCAAAATATACTGTTAGAGTATAAAAGATAGTTTCTGTTGAGCCCATTATTATAGATGCCACTTTTCCTATGTAACTATCGGCTCCATATTCTTTTATTATGTCAGTAAATACTCCTAACGCTCCGCTTCCTGAAAGTGGTTTAATTAAGACTAAAGGAACAACTTCTGGCGGAAGTCCAATAAACTTAACAACTGGTTTCACCAAATAAATGAAAAAGTCTAAGGCCCCGGAAACCCTAAATACATTAACAGCTATAATCATAGCAAGAAGATATGGAAAAATTTTTAAACATATAGTTATACCATCCTTTGCTCCTTCAACAAAACATTCATATACCTTCACCTTCTTAATAACTCCATATATTATAACCAGTACAATAATAATAGGAATTATCCCTTTTAACAGATATGACACCAAATTACCTATAATCACCCTATTCCACCTACCTCCACCTATATTTAAATTTAATTATTCATACATGTTTTTACTAAAAATATCTCTGTAAAATTTTGCAATAGACTATACCCAAGGCCGCAGCAGTAGCGGTTGCAATTATTGCAGGCAGTATAATAATTGCTGGATTCGTGGAATTATAAGCAGCTCTTATAGAGATAACTGTTGTAGGTAAAAACTGAATACAGGCAGCATTTAAAACTAAAAATAAAGCCATATCATTACTAGCTACATCCTTTTCATTGTTAGTTTTTTGCATCTCCTCCATAGCTTTTATTCCAAAGGGGGTAGCTGCATTAGAGAGCCCCATCATATTTGCTGTCAAGTTCATGGTAATACTAGACATCGCCTTGGGATTGCTTCCAGCTCCTTTGAAAATAACCTTTAAAATTGGCCTAAGTGCCTTTGCCAACTTGTTAGTCAGTCCACTTTTCTCAGCAATTTTCATTATTCCACACCAAAGGCACATCATTCCAACTAGCCCCATTACTAGCTCAACAGCACTAGCTGTGGATGATACAATAGCCTTTGATATAATTTCAGCTTTTCCTGTAAAAATTCCAATTATTATTCCTAATGATAAAATTAAAAACCAAATTATATTTATCATATATTTTCCCCCTACACTTTAATTTAATCATTACCTGTGATGCTGTAATATTAATGTATATGTGCTAACTTTAATATAATTGCATAGATTGTATTTTATTCATAGGTTGTATATGAAAAAAACCCTTTTTATGGTATTATTTTCTTACTAGGTACACAACAACTATTAAAAAGGAGTTAATATATGTTTAATATATTTTTATTAAGTTCTAGTGTATTTACACTATTTTATTTTTTTATTATCTATTCCTTTATGGGCTGGTGTCTTGAAACAGTCTATGCTACTATAAACAAAAAAGAATTTGTAAATAGAGGATTTCTCCATGGCCCCTTTTGTCCTATTTATGGTTTCGGTACCTTATCCATAATTATTTTACTAAAACCTATTGAGAATAATTATATTTTTCTTTTTCTAGGCTCAACATTCTTAACCTCTATCATTGAGTACATAACAGGGTACGTTTTAGAGACTACATTTAATAGTACTTGGTGGGATTATAGTGATAAGCACTATAATCTTCACGGAAGAATCTGCTTATCCTTTTCTATAATATGGGGATTTATTTCCTTATTTATTTTGAAGGTAGTTCACCCTTATATTATTTCTATAGTAAATTTAATACCTACTAGTCTAGGTTACCTACTTTTTCAAGTTACTTTTATGTATTTCCTTGTAGATTTTGTAATTACTGTAGTTACAATATTTAAATTAAGATCTCTATTAACTCAATTAAACACAGCATATTCGGATCTAACTGATAAATTTTTAGAATTCAAATTGAATGTAGGAACTACTAAAGATATATCTGAACTAAAACTGAAATTAGAGCAGTTAATTGAAACTGCTGAAGTGAGAGTGAGTAAGAAAAGGTCTGAAATTGAAAGCATTATAAAAGAATTGAAAATAAAATATGATTCTTTGATTTCAAAAAAATCTCCTAATTATTCAAGGCTTATAAAAGCCTTTCCTAACTTAAAATTTAAAGGGTTAGATTCTATTTTGAAAGATGTTAAAAATAAGATCCATAGAATTAAGAAAGTGTAATTTTCTGGATTTATATAAAATAAAAGCCCTTATTCACTTGAAATTAGTAATTACTAGTGTTAGGATTTATATATCTAAAAAAATAACATAAGTTAAAGGAGATTAAAAAATGAAAGAAAATAATCTTAAACTAGCACAAAAGGATATCGATGATGCACTAGATACTATAGAAGCCTTAGAAAAAACTATAAAAGAAACTCCACTTCCAAAGGATGTATTAAAAGAGAGCTTTTACATTCTTTCTAAGAAGGTTGATAAAATTGAAGATATATTAAAAAGTGAAGGTATACTATAGTTCACCGTATTTGATTATATAAAAACAACTAAGGGACTAATAGTATTAGTCCCTTAGTTGTTTTTATGAGTATATATCAGAAAACTCAACCTTTATTCTTTCAATATAGTTTTGAGCTACATTATAATTTTCATTGTTTTCCTTTACATTATCTAATATTTTAACTGGTAGTTCAATTACAAACTCGCTCCCCTGAGTTATTTCCTTATTAAGGTAAATTCTTCCTTTATGCATTTCAACTAATGATTTAACTAAAGATAAGCCTATACCACTACCCTCACGCTTTCTAGATAAGGATTTATCAACCTGAATAAACCTTTCAAAAATTTCTTTATGTTTTTCTATGGGTACACCAATTCCTGTATCTCTTACGGCTATCACTACAGTATCGCCCCTATCATACATATTAATATATATTTGTCCACCAAGCTTAGTAAATTTAATAGCATTTGATATTAAATTTAGCATAATTCTTTCAATTTTATCTGAATCAAAGGCCATATATTTTTCTTCAATATCTGTATCAAAGATAAGTTCTAAGCCCTTACTTTCAACATACTCTACTACAGATAATGCTATATCCTCTACAATTTTTACTATATCCTCATTTTGCAGACTAATTTCTAAATAACCTGCATCAATTTTTGTAATATCTATAAGATTATCCACAAGCCTTACTAACCTGTAACAATTTTGTTTTATAATGGCCATATATTTTTTTACTTTAGTATCAGGGTTTGCTAATCCCTTGTCATTAGCCACAACATTTACAAGCTGAATAGAGCCCAGTATCATATTTAAAGGTGTCCGTAATTCATGGGATATGTTAGCAAAGAATTCTGTTCTAAGTTTATTATATTCAATGGTTTTATTTAATAAAAGTGTCTTTTGCCTAACCTTTTGTTTTAAAAACTCTATTCTTTTACGCTCAGATATATCTCTTGTAATATTTAAAATTGTTTTTTCTTTTTCATGTGATATTACTGTAGAAGTAGTCTCCACCTCTAAAAACTTACCATCACTTTTCCTAAAATATTTTCTTTCAACAGGGGATAAATACCCATTCCTCATAGTAATATCGTCTTGCTGTTTTATTAAAGTTTTATTATAATCATCAATTTCCAAAAGTTCATATGATGTCTTACCTAATATTTCTTCCGGCTCTAAGTACCCCATTAACTTAGCACCAGCTTTATTTGTATACACAATTTTGCCATGGTCATGAACATACACAGCATCTGGCATCACTTCTAGGAGTTTTCTGTATCTATTTTCGCTCTCTCTCAATGCATCTTCTGTTTTCTTTGCTTTACCCACGCTTAGACTTTCGCTACAAGCTGCTATTTCTAGCTTATCAAAAAATCTTTCTATATAATTAGTAATTTTCAGCTTATTTTCAATATCAAAACTTGATTCTAAAATAACATCAATATATGACTTTTTATAACATTTGAAAATATTTATAATAAATACAATATTAATCTTATCAATATGCTTAAGCATGTTATTAACCATTATACATGATATCTCAGCATGTGCTATTTCATTTTCTAAATTACAGTTACCTCTAATACACTCTACAATGCACTTAGATATTTTTTTTATAGCAGAAGAGCAAATAAAATCCTCTCCTAAATAATTAGCACCATATCCACTGCTTTTTATATTATTGATCACTTTAGATTTTAAGTATTGATCATTATCAATATTACCATACAACTTATCCACCTGATACCATCCTTTATAGTATAATCAAACTATTGTCTAACATTATCATACAACAATACAATATTATAGTAAAGCTGTCTTTATTGGTTTTATATTTAATATTATAAGCAACTTAGTGGAGTACAGAATTCATCATGCTCTTATAGTAAGAAGCCCGCATTGTACCTACAAAACTACTACATAAAAACACCTTACTTTCAAATAATTTATGTATCTGACAGTAAGGTGCTAATATTACATTTGTTCTTTACAGCTACTTAATTTATTAGTAAATTAATATTTCTTCACTGCTATGTTTTTAGTAATTAACTTCGTCTAAAAATAATCCTTTGGCTGGTGCAATATGTCCCGCATATTGTCTTTCCTTTTTATCTAAAATAACAGCAATTTCATCTACAGCTCTTTCACTAAGTCCTACTTCAATAAGTGTTCCAACTATTAATCTTACCATGTTTTTCATAAATCCATTTCCTTGAATACTAATTTCTATATTTCCATCATTATTAACAAAATTTATAGTATGAATAGTTCTTACAGTAGATTTTTTCTTAGTTTTAAGTGTAGTAAAACTTTGAAAGTCATGTTCCCCTATTAAAAACTCTGATGCCTTTCTCATCTTTTCAATGTTTAAAGCTTGAGGTACGTGATGAGAATATTTCCTAGTAAATACATTGTGTGTTTTGTTATTACAAATATTATATACATATTTTTTAACCTTAGCATGATACCTAGCATGAAAATTTAAATCTACTTCTTCCACTGTCTTAACTACAATATCTTCTGGCAAATACTCATAGCAGTAGTTACGCATTTTATGTTCTGACAGTGTACATTCTGTTCTGAAATTTGCTACTTGGTTTGTTGCATGTACTCCTGCATCGGTTCTTCCTGAAGCAGTGATTTCAATATTTTCTCCTGCCATCTTGCTTAAAACTGTTTCTATTCTCTGTTGCAGCGTATTATCGCTATCACCAAGTCTCTGCCATCCTTTATATCTAGTACCATCATATTCTATTACAATCTTTATATTTCTCATATTTATTATTTATCCCACTTTCTATTCTAGCGTTTAGTTTAATATTTTAACTATATTTTTTATATACAACTTATATTATATACATATATAACAATTAATAAAACACACCATATAAAATAATTTTTAACTT
>CALJTN010000294.1 GCA_937976175.1 uncultured Clostridiaceae bacterium
GGCTCAAGAATTTTGCTACACCACTTCCTTCATCCATACCATTACTGATACCAACTTGTGGTTCGCTACACTTGGCGGTAAATACCTGTGGCTAGACTTTCACTAGCTAGATTAGTGCCATGCCTGGCACACACAAAAAACTCCTCCTAAGACTAACTAGCCTTATGAAGGAGTTTATCATTTAAAGTTCAGTAGATGCGTTGATTTTTAGTATTATACCTTCTTCTAGCTTCTCATCCGGTGCAAGAATAACTTCCTCCCCCTCTTGAAGTCCTGAAATAACTTCTATCTGTTTTCTGCTTTCGATTCCTTTTTGAATTTCCCGAAGTGCAGCTGTATTATTTTCATTTACAAACACATAAGTCTTACCACTTTTCTCAAACACTGCATTTTGTGGAATCAGTAAGGCATTTTCCTTGTTGATAATAATCATTTTAAGATCTAAGTCATAACCTGGACGAAGTCCTTCTACTTTATTTTCTATAGCTATTTCTGCCTTAATTCTTTTTTGCTCTACTCCTAAATCTGAGATTTTACTAAAAGCTTGCGGATATATTTTTCGAACTGTTCCTTTGACCCCCTCAATACCTAAATCTTTATGAGAAATTTCTACCCTTGATCCTATATTGATCTTTCCTATCTCTGAAACTAATACATCACTTTCAATATATAGAGCCTCTCTATCACCAAGTTCCATTAACTGCATCCCTGGCTGTAGGTAACTTCCAACTTCTACCGACTTCGCCATGACTGTTCCTTTTAAAGGGGCACTCACCACAAAGTCTTCCCCTTGATTTCTAAGCTGTTCCATCTGAATATCTAGTTGCTTAAGTTGTGCCTTGTAGTTAGCTGCTATATTGGTTGAGATAGGTTTTCTTATTAACTCTAAATCAAGTTCAATCCCCTCAAGTTGCATTTCTGCTTGCTCGAGTGCAATTATTGTAACATGATATTCTTCATAGCTAATAGCCTCTGCTTCATAGAGTACTTCATTAATATCTTTTTGTCTTTTGGCCTCATCTACCTTCTTTTGTTGGACACCTAGTTGCAGTTCTAGTTTTTCAATTTCTTTACCATCTATTGGCTTTATAGCCTCATTATATTGAGCGGTTAATGCTGATTTCCTAGCTTCTAGCTCCATAATTTGTCTTGTAAGCTGTTGCCCATCTATTTGAACTAATACATCGCCCTTTTCTACCACATCCCCTATCGTGACCATGACCTGGGTAACTCTCCCTGCAGTCGGTGCAAAAACACTTCCTTTATTTTCAGATACTACAAGTCCTAACTCCTCTACATATTCAGCTATATCACCTTTTTTTACAGTTGCTGTTTCTACTTCTACAGCTTTACTGCCATTTATCATAAGTAGACCTGCTGTTAAAAGGGCTCCCCCAACGAAAAGTACTGCTATTATTTTTTTCACTTTATTCACATCCCTTATTCATAATTGTGATTAAGAAATTCTATTTTTTAATGCCTCCATAAAGTTTAGATGATAAATCTTTCTAATCGTAGCTAATTGTGCTATAGCAACAAAGAATATAGTTACAATCGCTGTACTTACATAACTCATAGGCTCTATAACAAGTGGGATAGTGTAGAGATCTGTTGAAAGTGAGGATGCAATACCCTGACACATACTATAGCCTATTGGCATCCCAATAAGTACTCCAAGTACTGCCATAACACTATTTTCTTTAGTAATCATTTTATAGATTTCTTTTTTATCAAAACCCATTACCCTTAGCGAAGAAAACTCCATCGTTCTTTCACTGATACTAATAATGGTTATATTATAGACGATCGCAAATCCTAAAATACCACCGAATAACATAAATACCCCTGCTGAATATATAATCATATCCATAAACTCCAAGAAGCTATTTTTCATATCTTGTACTGATTGTACTTGTCTAATATTTTTCACATTCTGCAGCTTAGGAACTACCTCATCCCTTGCATTTATAATAGCCCCGGTAATGATCCTCTTTTCTCCTAATAGGTCATTCATAGCCTCGATATCCATATAAGCATTGGAACCTAAATATTGCTGAGTAACACCTTTTACAAGTATAGATTTATCTTCTTTATCAGGAAGAAAATTTTTAATGATTATTTCATCTCCTATATGTACGCCTAAAGAATTAGCTAAATTCTCCGAAAGAATGATGCCACTACTTGGTAAATTTATGAGATTACCCCTTGGGTCCTTAAAATGATAAAAAGATGTATCTTTTGGTATACCAATGACGCCCACAGCTTTTTTCTTCCACCCGTTCTTAAGTTCTAAAGGAATCTCTATCTTGGGTTCTATATGATCCACTTCAATCATTTGAGATAGCTCTTTTAAGGCATTGTGATTCATAGCCCCTACAAAGTCAATATTATAATCCATCGTCTGAAACTCTCCATACTGTAATACAAATAGATTCGTCCATACTGATGATATAAAGGCAGGTAGCATAGTAATACTATAAGTTAGCGCAATTCCCAGTATTAGAAATAATGCTCTTTTCTTGTTTCTCAGTATATTTCTAATGACCATTTTTTCACTAAAGGAAATGTTATTCCAAATAAATTTAAACTTTTCAAGCCAAATTCTTCCTCCTAATTTTGGAGCTTCTGGCCTCATAGAATCAGCCGGTAATATTTTCAAAACACTCCTAGCCCCCATAAGTCCCGATAATACACAAAACACGCTGGTTAAAAAAATGCCATAGATAAAGTAGATAGTATAGACTTTCATCTC
Organism: uncultured Clostridiaceae bacterium; assembly: GCA_937976175.1. Classification (GTDB taxonomy): domain Bacteria; phylum Bacillota; class Clostridia; order Clostridiales; family Clostridiaceae; genus Clostridium_AD. The sequence goes on from CALJTN010000294.1 coordinate 2,753, forward strand.
AAACATAGGAATATTCATATATAGGATGTACAAATTGGTAAAGGCTCCTGATAAAGGTATGCTAAGCAAGATTCCCACTATAGATCCCACAAGCCCAATCATAACTGAAAACTTGGTGTAATGTGCTAATATGCTGAAATTGTTATAACCTAGTGCCTTCATGACGCCTATTGACATTCTATCGTTTTTGACAATTCTAGAAAGCATAACATTAATAATTACGGCCGCTACAAGTAAGAATAATAACGTAATAGCCGTAGCCATAGTTTCTAATTGTTCTACTTCCTGCATCATCATGCTATGGCTTAACTGGTCTTTTCTTTTAACTGTCCGTCTCACGCCATAGCGATTTAACGCATCTTCTATTTCATCTACAATACTATCTATTTGATCACTATATTCATCCTTTATCTTAATCATAACTTCATTGTAACTGCCTTGATAGTCTAGAGCAGACTGCGCAAAATCCTCCGTCACATAGATAACTCCAAACTTCTCTGGCGCTGGTAGCAGCGCTTGTTCATTTTCCATAAGATAAATATACTCTGGGCTTCCCACAATGCCTACTACATCTAAAGGATACTCTCTTCCTGCAATATAAGGAACGATCTTATCTCCAATCTTAATCTCTCGTGCATCTGAAAATTGCTGAAGTACTAGGGCAGCTTTTGAGTTGTCGGTGATCACCCCTCCTTCAAGCGTATAAGTACTATTAAGTCCTTTTTCTGTTGGCAGAGAAATGACTCGCACTCTTACCTTTTCATTAGGGTCTTCCACTCTTAAAGAGACATCTTGGCTTACGCGCCCCTCAGCTCTTTCTATCCCTTCTATACTATGTAATTTATCTACCGCTATCTTAGGTATTCTTGTGACTTCTACCAAAATATCTCCAAAGTTAGTAGCTTCATAATATTGAAATATGGAGTCATTTAAGTTGTCTGCCACCATACTAAAAGAGACATAAATAGTAAGTGCTAAAACGACCATTACTGTAAGGGAAATAAACTGTCCTTTTGTGTTTTTAATCAATCTAAATAGCCTTACATCTAATTTCTTCATCACCACTCAATCCTTTCAGGAGGGACTGGATTACTATTGATTTTTGTTTCTACTATTTCTCCGCTTCTCATTCTAATAACACGATCCGCCATCTCTCCAATCGGTACATTATGCGTAATAATTACAACAGTCTTGTTGTATTTCTTATTAATCTCCTTTAAAAGAGCTAGAATTTTTATTCCTGTCTTAAAATCTAGGGCTCCTGTAGGTTCATCACATAGAAGTAATGCAGGATTTTTGGCTACTGCTCTTGCTATCGCCACACGTTGCTGTTCCCCACCACTCATTTGAGCTGGAAAATGATCTTTTCTATCACCGAGCCCTACTGCATCTAATACCTCATCAATGTCTAAAGCCGTTTTACAAATTTCTGTAGCAAGCTCTACATTTTCTCTACACGTTAGATTAGCCATTAAATTATAGAATTGAAAAACAAAGCCAATCTTTTCTCTGCGGTAAGCCGTAAGCTTTCTATCTTTAAACCCTGTAATATCTTCTTTTCCCATAAAAACCTTACCCTCTGTAGGTAAATCCATCCCCCCCAAAATATTGAGGAGAGTGCTTTTACCTGAGCCGCTAGCTCCTAATATAACAACAAATTCTCCTGTGTATAACTCAAGAGAAACATCCTTATTCGCTGCTACTGTCACTTCTCCCATTTGGTAAAATTTACTGATATTTTTAACTTTCATCAAGATATCTGGTTTCATTACGCTTTCACCTCATTTCCCGTTAATAGTAGTATACTCTTACTATA
>CALJTN010000295.1 GCA_937976175.1 uncultured Clostridiaceae bacterium
TTTGTAGAAATGTTTGTAGGGGTTGGAGCTTCTAGAGTACGTGATTTATTTGCTGAGGCAAAAAAGAGCGCCCCTTGTATAATTTTTATAGATGAGATTGACGCTGTGGGAAGACAAAGAGGTGCAGGCGTTGGTGGAGGAAATGATGAAAGAGAACAGACCTTAAACCAACTGTTAGTTGAGATGGATGGCTTTGGGGCAAATGAAGGAATAATAATGATTGCAGCTACCAATAGAGCAGATGTACTTGATCCAGCACTTCTAAGACCTGGTAGATTTGATAGACAAATACTTGTTGGAGTACCTGATAAAAAAGGTAGAGAAGAAATTTTGGCAGTTCATTCTAAAAATAAACACCTTGAACCAGAAGTTAAACTTAGTGTACTTGCCAGTCGAACACCTGGATTTTCGGGTGCAGACCTTGAAAACTTAATGAACGAAGCAGCACTTTTATCTGTAAGGAAAGATAAAAAGCTTATAGGAATGACTGAACTTGAAGAAGCAGCTACAAGAATAATGGCTGGACCTGAAAAGAAAAGCAGAGTGACAATTGAAGCAGATAGAAGACTCACAGCTTATCATGAAGCGGGGCATGCAATTGTAATGAATTTACTTCCAAATTCAGATCCTGTTCACCAGATAAGTATAGTTCCAAGAGGAAGGGCTGGCGGATATACTATGCGCCTTCCAGATGAGGACAGATCATATATGTCTAGGTCAAGACTTAAAGAGGAAATTGTGGGCCTACTCGGTGGTAGAGTTGCTGAACAGCTAGTTATTGGAGATATAAGTACTGGCGCAAGCAATGATATTGAAAGAGCAACTAAAATAGCAAGAAAAATGGTAATGGACTATGGTATGAGTGATGATCTTGGAACAATTGCTTTTGGCTCTGGCAGCGATGACGTATTCCTTGGAAGAGACATGGGTAAAGGTAGAAGCTTTAGTGAAGTAACTTTAAACAAAATAGATAAAGAAATAAAAAGGCTTATAGATGAAGCATATGAAAAAGCATTGATAATTCTAACTGAGAATAGGAGTAAACTTAATGCTGTTGCAGAAGAGCTTTTACTACGTGAGAAGCTTGAAGCAGTGGAATTCCAAGAAATATTTGCAAGAAGCTAATTGATAAAAGCACAGGCGTGGTAGCCTGTGCTTTTATTTTTTCTAGTACATAGCTTGACAAGATTTCCTCCTATTGATATTATAATTTTAAATAAATATACTACTGCTAGGACATATTTAGTCACCGGACTAATATGTTACTTAAATAGCGTTAGGGATTCATATCATTAGGTCTTTGGATATGAAGATCTAATGTTTTTTTATTTTAGGAGGGGAAAATGAATACTACAGAAATAATAAATGGAAATGTATATAAGGTGTTTTTCAAGTATGTATTGCTCAGTATCCTTAGTATGCTGGGCTTATCTTTCTACGTTTTAGTGGATACTCTTTTCATTGCAAATGGTATAGGCAGCATGGGACTTACCGCACTTAATTTAGTTTTACCTATGTACAGCCTTGTAAATGGGGTTGGTTTAATGCTAGGCATTGGTGCAGCCACAAGTTTCTCTATTTTAATTGGAAAAGGACGAAAGGACCATGGAAGTAAGGTTTTTACGCAAGCATTATATATTGCAATATCTACTAGCTTGGTCCTCACTGTTATGGGAATACTCTTCTCTGATGATATTGCAAGGCTTTTGGGTGCTGACAGAAGCATTTTACCCTTAGCAGGAATATACTTGAAAACTATTATGTGTTTTTCCTTTGCATTCATTGTCAATAATGTTATCCTAGGTTTTGTTCGTAACGACGGTAATCCTAAGCTTGCAATGGTGGCCATGATTACAGGTAGCATAAGTAACATTATTTTAGATTATATTTTTATCTTTCCACTACAACTTGGGATGTTTGGTGCGGCTTTTGCCACAGGACTCTCTGCAGTTTTAAGTATGTGTATTTTATCAGCGCATTTTATAAAAAAGAAAAATAACTTTAAAATCCTCCCCTGTAAATTTTCAATAATAGATATATGTAGAATCTTTTCACTAGGTATCCCGTCGTTTATTACTGAATTTTCTTCTGGTATCATTATGCTTGTATTCAACTTCACTATCTTAAAAATAGCGGGAAATGTAGGGGTTGCTGCCTATGGCATTATTGCCAATCTTGCCTTGATAGCTGTAGCTATTTTTACGGGAATTGCTCAAGGAATACAGCCTATTATCAGTATTAATTATGGTGCTGGAAAAATGAAAAACATTAGGAAGTTCTTTTCCTATGCTTGTATTGTTGCAGTAACCTTAGGTGCTTTATTTTATACGGTAGGGACTTTATTTCCCGAAAATATTACTGAATTTTTCAATAGAGATGGTGATATTGTACTTACCCAAATTGCTTCAAAAGGAATTAATATATACTTTACTGCTTTCTTCATTATGGGTATTAATCTTGTGGCCACGTCCTTCTTTTCATCTATTGCAAAGCCTAAACAGTCCTTTACTATTTCCATGATGAGAGGTTTTTTGGCCATTATTCCGCTTATTTTAATGCTTCCAAGGTTTCTCGGTATAACTGGTGTATGGCTGATAATACCCCTTGCTGAATTAATTACACTTATGGTTAGTACACTGTACTTAGTAATGTACTTCAAAAATCTACGAAGAATAAAGACAAAAATAGAAAGCCAAATAGGAGTTAAATAACTACCTATTTGGCTTTTTTATTTACTTATTTAAATATATGAACTTAATTATTTTATAATCCTTTTTCGTAGGATTCAACCATGCGTTTAACCATTTGGCCGCCAACAGACCCATTTTGTCTTGATGTTAAATCCCCATTGTAGCCTTCAGAAAGATTTACTCCTACTTCTTTTGCAGCTTCCATCTTAAATCTATTTAGTCCTTCCCTAGCTTGTGGTACTAATACTCTATTTCTACTTGACATAGTTACGTCCTCCTTTATACTTATATTTTATTTTAATACTTGAAGCTATTTGACTTTGTTATATTAACAGTATGTACGCTTCTCAGTATAATATCCTATGGAATTAAGGGTAAATAGGGTTATAACTGAGATTGTAGTTGTAAATATCATGTTAAGGTAGGATAAGTAAGTTTAATATAATGTTTGAAATTTATAAAAAATCTCACCTTAACATAATTATCTTCATACAAGCTACATATAGCATTGCTATACTGTGTACAAATAGTTTACTTAATGCATAGGTGATTAACTATAAAAACCTAGTATTCTATTTTGCAGTAATCACTAATGTGATTTTTACATTTTGTTATTTTTAATATAAACATAAATCTAAAAATATAAATTTTAAGGAGGATTAACTTGAAAGAAAACTACGAGTTTAGCGCTGTTTTTGGACATAACAAAAAGACCTCATAAGTTGCTTTAAAAAAAGAGGTTTAGGTATCTGTTTAGTGATCATAGAATATTAACTTGTTTGCGGTGATATTTCCTTATCAGTTTTTGTTACTTCAAAGCCTTGAGCTTGAAGAAATAGAATAATTCTATCTATATTAGGATTAATATGTTTACTAGAGTTTTCTCTCTTAAAATATTCTTCGTAAATAGAATTATCAAAGACTTCATTATTTAAAATCATATTGTAAATACAAGTTAAAAGCATTCTTGCAATGGCAATAATTGCACGTTTATGTCCACGTCTTTTCTTAATGCTTTCATATCGATGTTTAAAATATGGGCAAGACTTGTCTTTTATTGCAGCATTAGCACATTGAATGAGTATTGGTTTTAAATAAGCCCCGGCACGGCTTATGTGGACATTTTTCTTTTTACCAGCACTTTCATTATTTTGAGGAGTAACACCAGCCCAAGAGCATAAATGTTTTGCATCTTTGAAGACTAACATATTAATGCCAATTTCAGAAATAACTGAAATTGCTGATTGTTTCGTTAGTCCAGGAGCAGAAGAAATTATTTTAATTTGAGATTCAAATTCCTTAGAAATCAATGAAATAGCAGTATCAAGTTGAGAAATGCAACTATTAATGTAATCGTAATGATTTAAGCATACAGACATTTTTGCATTTTGCTCTTTAGAAATATTTCCTTGCATAGCAATTTTAATTTCATCAGCTTTAGCTATCATACTTTTGTGCAAAAATTGAGAATAGTCAATATCTAAATCATCAGGGTGCTCCATGGCATATTTGATAATGGCGGATGAAGACTTACCGAAGGTATCTGATACTACACTTGAAATCATTATATTGGAAACAGTAAGGGAATTTTGAAATCTATTTTTCTCACTCGAACGAAAATTGGTAAGTTTAAAGCGATAGCGCATAAGGTCTCGTAATTCCCTAATATTTTTGGGCGGAATAAAACTGCCAGGAACAAGACCATGTTTGTGCAAATCTGCAAGCCAAAGAGCATCACGTTTATCAGTTTTTTTGCCGGGAATGTTTTTAACATACCTTGGATTGGCCAAGGTAATAGTACAGGAATCTTCAAGTATGTTGTAAATAGGTATCCAATACTTACCGGTACTTTCCATACAAATTTCTTTACAGTTGTGCTGAAACAACCATGCCTTCAATTGATAAAGGTCTTTTGAGTAAGTACTGAATTGTTTTGTGTGATAACTAGTGATGTTTTTATCATCAGTAGATGCAATAGTTGCAACTACAAATTTTTTGTGAACATCCATACCACAGCATACTTGGTAAACAATTTTTAACATATATATCACCTACAAATAAAAAATAGAGTACACAGGTGTTGACTGAATACTCATGATCTTAAACGGTCTTTGTTTAAACAAAGATTAACTTACGTGCTCATTGGCACAATTATTTGTACTTAAAAAAGTATTCGGCACATGTTATTATGCGGACTACAATAAAGTGCAATCACACTTACTCCGCCGTGCTCTGTAGTACACCTGTATACTTGTCTATATTGTTTACAATATTTAGGAAAATAATCACTTTAATTAAATTTTGTGCCTTGAGCACAAGCGAAAGGAATGAATGTTATTATGATAACTTACCATGTTAGTA
>CALJTN010000296.1 GCA_937976175.1 uncultured Clostridiaceae bacterium
AGGATCAATTAAATTACCAGACGGAATGGAAATGGTAATGCCAGGAGACCACATTGACATGAATGTTGAATTAATCACTCAAGTAGCAATGGATGAAGGATTAAGATTTGCAATCAGAGAAGGTGGAAGAACGGTAGGTTCGGGAGTTGTTACTTCAATAGTTAAATAATATAAACTCAATAAAATTAAATATAAAATAGGGCTAGGCGTTACGCCTAGTTCCTAAAATAATGCATGTTTCATTAGAAATGTAAGGGATGTTTAATAAAAAAACACCTTTAACTAATTGATTGACATATGCATTAAGTTGTGATAAATTGTTTAAGTAAAATAAAAAATGCTAAAGATAGCGTAGTGCTTAATAAGCATGAGCTTTCTTAAATAGATGGAAAACCGGGAGGTGTAGATTGTGAGAGTAAAAGTAACTTTAGCATGTACTGATTGCAAACAGAGAAATTACAATACAATGAAAAACAAGAAAAATAACCCAGATAGAATAGAAATGAAGAAATACTGTAAGTTCTGCCACAAACATACACTTCATAAAGAGACAAAATAATACAGCATAAAACACAAAACGTTGGGGGATGTGAATAAAATGGCTGTTAATGGGAATGTTAAAGTAATCGGAAAGTCAAACCAAAAAGGAATAGTGAAGTTTTTCAAGGAACTTAAGGCAGAGGCGAAAAGAATAACTTGGCCTTCAAAAAAAGATATTAAGAAGGCGACTATTGCGGTGGTAAGTTTTTCTTTTCTTTACGTAATGTTTGTAGGTTTGTTGGATTATGGTTTTAATAACCTCTATAAACTAATCTTTAAATAAGGTAAAAAAAGGAGGTAGGGGACGGAGCACTCCACCCCTTAAGCTATGGCAGATAAAGCTAAATGGTATGTTGTACATACATATTCTGGTTATGAAAATAAAGTTAAAGCCAACCTAGAAAAAGCAATCGAAAATAGAAACCTTGAAGAATATGTACACGATATTCAAGTTCCTATGGAAGAGCAAGTTGAAGTAAAGGATGGAAAGAAGAAAATAACTTTTAAAAAAGTATTTCCAGGTTATGTAATGGTTAAAATGCTTATGACGGATGAATCTTGGTATATAGTTAGAAATACTAGAGGTGTAACAGGGTTTGTAGGACCAGGTTCTAAACCGGTGGCTCTTACTGAGGATGAAGTTAGAACTATGGGAATATCAGAAAAAACTATAGTTGTTGACTACGGAGTAGGTGAGAACATCCAAGTGACATCTGGACCTTTAGAAGGCTTTGTTGCTCTAATACAAGAAATTCATTTGGAAAAGCATAAAGTTAAGGCACTTATAAATATGTTTGGCAGGGAAACTCCTGTTGAACTAGAATTTAATCAGATTCAAAAATTAGACTAGGTACTAAGTGGGAGGATTTTTAATCCGCATAACCACAATATAGGAGGTATAAACTCATGGCTAAGAAAATAACAGGAATGATAAAACTTCAACTTCCTGCAGGAAAAGCTACTCCAGCACCACCAGTTGGTCCAGCACTTGGACAACACGGTGTTAATATCATGGGATTCTGTAAAGAGTTCAATGCAAAAACTGCTGATCAAGCAGGCATGATAATACCAGTAGTAATAACAGTATATCAGGACAGATCGTTTAGTTTTATACTAAAAACTCCACCAGCAGCTATATTATTGAAAAAAGCAGTTGGCGTAGAAAGCGGATCTGGTGTTCCAAACAAGACTAAAATTGCTACAGTTTCTAAAGCTAAAATAAGAGAAATAGCAGAATTAAAGATGCCAGACTTAAATGCAGCATCAATTGAAGCTGCTATGAGTATGATAGCTGGAACAGCAAGAAGTATGGGAATAGTTGTAGAAGAATAATTTTTAATTAATTTAGTGGGAGGTAAATACCGTTAATACCACGAAGGAGGATACCAATATGGGAAAAAATTACATAGAGAGTGCTAAACTTGTTGACAAGAACGCTCTATATACACCAGTAGAAGCTATGGAACTTGCGGTAAAAACATCTAAGGCAAAATTCGACGAAACTATAGAACTTGCTGTAAGACTTGGTGTTGATCCAAGACATGCAGATCAACAAGTTAGAGGTGCAGTAGTGCTTCCTCATGGAACAGGTAAAACAGTTAGAGTTTTAGTTTTCGCTAAAGGTGATAAAGCTAAAGAAGCAGAACTTGCAGGCGCTGATTTCGTTGGATCTGATGAGTTAGTTGATAAGATTCAAAAAGAAAACTGGTTTGCATTTGATGTAGTTGTTGCAACTCCAGATATGATGGGTGTTGTTGGTAAATTAGGTAGAGTACTTGGACCTAAAGGGTTAATGCCAAATCCAAAATCAGGAACGGTTACATTTGATGTTTCTAGAGCGATAGCTGAAATCAAAGCTGGTAAAGTTGAGTATAGAGTTGATAAAACTTCTATAGTTCACGTACCACTTGGAAAAAAATCTTTTGGCGCTGAAAAGTTAGTTGAAAACTTCCATGCTTTAATGGAAGCAGTAGTTAAAGCTAAACCAGCAGCAGCTAAAGGACAATACTTAAAATCAGTATCAGTTTCAAGCACTATGGGACCTGGAATGAAAATCAACCCAACTAAAGTCTTAGACTAGTATTGACAAAAAAGTTTAGGCATGATATAATGCTTAAAGTAAAATAGATAATATTCCGTAGATAGTAGGTGCGAAAGCGTAAAAGACAACATGCCTGCCGAGGATTCCAATAAATGTACTTATGTACGGATATTAGGTCTCTTCGTGTCTGCGGAGAGACTTTAATTTTTTTATAAAGCAGTTAAAAACTGTGAGGAGGTGGATACACAGTGGTAAGCAATAACAGACAATTAAAAGAAGCAAAAGTAGCAGAAATAAAAGAAAAATTAGAAAAAGCTCAAGGTGTAGTGCTTAGTGAGTATCAAGGTCTAAATGTAGAAGAAGATACAGAATTAAGAAAAAACCTTAGAGAAGCTGGAGTAGAATATAAAGTTTACAAAAATACTTTAGTTACTCTAGCAGCTAGAGAATTAGGACTAGAAGGTATAGTAAATCACTTACAAGGACCTATTTCAATAGCTTTTGGATATGAAGAACCAACTGTTGCAGCTAGAGTTTTAAATGAATTTGCAAAAACTCACAAAAAATTAGAGCTTAAAGCAGCTATAATCCAAGGTGAAATATTTGATGGTGCTCAAGTTA
>CALJTN010000297.1 GCA_937976175.1 uncultured Clostridiaceae bacterium
AATATTTAAAAAATAATAAGAGATATCTCTTCCCAACTTCTTTGTTACCCCAGTCAAATCCAAAATTAATAGCCTTTATTTTGTTTATGCCTACCATAAAAATGATAAAGATAAGGGTCTGAACGATATGATGTACAGATATCCAAGCATATGCGCCATCAGGATCTATTATCCCATAATTAAACATACTTGCAATAATACCTGATAATTTAGGAACCCCTAATAGTAAAACAGTTAACAATAAAACCCATATAATACTTTTAAATACTTTAAGCATAATACCTCCCTGTTCATACTTTATTAATATACCAGTACTTTGGCTTCTTATCTCTTTCATTGCCTATACTTACTTATATAATAGGGTCAATTATGCAAGCTGTCAATTATAGTAAAAATAAACTTTATATCGAATTTTTTTCAGCTGAAGGTTTATTAAGAAGTTGGTTTAAGTAGTCAATCATAGGCTTTATATAGTCACTACTAGAATGATCATAAGATTGTGCAATAGCTTTACTAGTTCCGTCTTCTATATCTGATTTTTTATTCTTAAATGCTAGTGCTTTACTATAAGTTTTCATTATTGTTTTATTAAATAATCCCATTTTTTCATAATTTATGCCACTTTGGAAATAAAAAAATTTAATAGTATTTAGCTCATCTGCTGAAAAATTATCTGTTTTTATCTTTGGAATAATCTCCTCATAATAAGGTGCTCCCCCTGTAGCAAAAACAACTATCTTTTTGTTAACTAAGTTCAATACTTCCTTTTTAAATTCCTTCAACCCTTGTATATGTCCAGCGTGCATACCAGCGCCATAAATAATAATATCGTAGTTATTAATATCAACATTATTAACTTGATCAAAGGGTACTGTTTGACAAGCAATCGTTTCAGTAATCCAATCTACATATTTTTTTGTAAAACCTGTATTCGTTTTATAAACGATTAGTATTGAGTCCATATTCACACTCTCCTTTTTCTTAGATGTTACGCAGCTATTTTCAATTGAAACCTTCTATACCACTGTCTTCAACTTCTTTTTCTCTATCAACACTACTAGCTCAATATATATTTTTAGCCGTAAGATAATACTACTTTTAATCAATGTCTATATAAAGCTTTCGCATACTATTCCGACTCTTTAATTAGCAATTTATACAACAATTTTAGATTGGACAATACCGTCTTACCTGTCTCCTCGATGCTACTTGTAGGACCTCGTTCGCTGATCCATTTACAGATTTCACCATGTAAGTAGCTGTGCAATATATTAGCAACTATATTTACTTTTTCTTCTGTAAGCATTTCTCCACTTGCTTTTATAAGCAAATAATTAAGTCCTTCCGTTGGCGTAGTTAATATTTGAGTAGTTTTATGAGATGGTTTTCCTCCTATTGATTCAAACCATACTATCCTATACCACTCTGGATGCTTCAATGAAAAATTCAGTATAGCTTCCAGTGCAGAATAAAACCTTTCTTCATCATTAACTGTTGAGACAATATTTAAGTCTACATAATCAATCATTTTAAGTAATATATGTTCCAGCGCTTCCCAAATCATTTCATCAAAACTATTGAAATAGTTGTATATATTTGTATGAGCACACCCAATTTCTTTAGCAATTCCTCTTAGGTTTACATCTTTTATACCTCTATTTTCCTCGATTAGTCGTAATGTAGTCTCGATTATAAGTTCTTTACTTACATCTTTTTTATTTATTTTGATATTATCACCCACCTTAATTACCAATGGTAATTACCATTGGTAATATCATAACAAAAAAATATTTTATTGTCAATATCTTCTAAAGAGTGATCACCATTTCTATTTTCTTTAAAATTTGAAAATCTCTATTCTCCATAAATATTAACCAACTTAGTTATTTGTATTATAGCAGCATCTTCTAATGGACCATGGATAACATCTATTTCTTTGTGTAGCGTATCCATGATATCATATTTTACACTTGAAAGAGTGAGAAGTGAAACATTATGCCTTTCAAATTCTATGAGCATATCAACATCCCTATCTTCAGTTGCTGTTCCATCTGTATAGGAGCCAAATAAAGATATAAAAAATCTCTAAGATTCTTTCCGCTTTTGAGCATAGAAAAAGCACTTACCTGTTTTAAGTAAGTGCTAAAAATTACTACTCAGTATCATTGGTTAAGAGTCTTTGGATTTCAATGCATCCATTATGCGAAAGAGCTTTAACATAAGTGGAATATAGGTGGCCACAAATACTGAAACAGCTAAAAAAGCTACTGGTTTATGTGCTTTTTTAGGAAGTGCCATCCCCCACATTACCCCTGCAGCACATAGACAAAACTTAATAAGTGCAAGATCTTTCCAATCAGATTGTTTCACAAATTCATTACTATAATCTAATAATTTTTTCATTTCTGCTACCTCCTTATATAAGCTAAAAATACTTCTACCTATATAGTAGCATTTCATTTACATAATTAATAGGCAAAGTTAAAAATCTTAAATTCATTCCTGATTTTAAGCATAAAAAGCACCCCGCCAGACCAATTACTCCCTTTATTATAAATTAAAATAAGTGCAGCCGTCGTATCAGTTATACTGACTTAACAACTACACTTTTATAGTACCAAAAAGCTCCTAAGATATACTAAGAAGCCTCACGCCAATTAATCATTAATAATATCTAATAATTGGTTTTTGAATAGTGGAATATCATTTTGAAGTGTAATCCAAACATCGCCCATTTTTAAAGTTTGATATTTATGTGCTGTAATATCTCTCATTCCAGCAATGCCTCGCCATGGCACATCCTTATAGGATTGTCTAAGATCTTCATTAAGATTTTTCACTAACTCACCAATATTTATAAGCGTCATACATACTGCTATTTTAGTTCTTTCATCTTCGATAAATTTCTCTAAATCAAAGTCTTTAATCATTTCTTCTAATACATCTATTTCTAAAAGAATTTTTTTAAAAATTTGGAAGTCTCTATTCTCCATAAATTGCTGTACCCCTATCGGTAGTATTCCTCTTAACACAATTTCACCTTCCCTAATCTTGCTCTATACTTTTCATAGCACTTTCTTTATAAAAGCTTGTTGCTATCGTATAGCCTAATAAAACTCTAAATAGATTCATATACGTGCCTTTTCCATTAATCAATAAACTTGCAAATCGACCCATAGGAATTGAAAGCCCAAAAACTAAGTATGAAAAAAATGCAAAGATGAGAGAAGGGATACCTATTATAACAAGCTTGCTGATATTTATTCGCCACTTACCTTCTTTTGTTCTTTCCGTCATGAAAGAATCTAATCCTATAAGTACTCCAAACCCTATATATACCAAGATATCTGTGGCTAAAATCCAAAAAATAGGGATACTATAAGTACGGCTTATATACTTAGGAATTGCTCCCAAAGATATGTTCCCAACAAATGTAAAACAAATCATAAATAAAATGTAGATTGTATACTTTACCCATTTCTTTTTCATTGCTTATACTCTCCCTTCATTAATAAAACAACTTGAACAAAAGTCACCGCTATAAATCTTCCAGGGCATAATACAATTTGAAGCCCAAAAAGGGATCTATTGATATTATCAGAGAATTTAAAAGGATTATTAATACAGTGCCTACTATAAACATCACCTGTATCATGATATACCCTCATACATATTTCTATATCTATCAGTATAACTTGAAATTCAGATAATTATAAGTTATTATTCAAATTACTCAGTTTCTTTTTTATATAGTCCAGTTATAGGTGGTATTATAAAAACCTTATATAATAAGGACTGTGATTAATTTAACGCTAAATTTATTTGAAGTACGACATAAAAACACCGTAAATTCAGTTGTGAACATTACGGCGTTTTTGAAATTTATAATGATATTTGGTACAAT
>CALJTN010000298.1 GCA_937976175.1 uncultured Clostridiaceae bacterium
ATACTTATCTACTGTGTATACTAATACCTTTCCTTCTTCCACAAAATTAGAGGTTATATCTACACACTGATCTAAAAGACCACCAGGGTTTCCTCTTAAATCTAATACTAGGCTTTCCATGCCTTTTTTCTGTAACTCTGACACTTTGTCTTGGAAGTTCTTAGCAGTATTTTCATCAAACATTGAAAGCGCAATATACCCAATTTTATTTTCTAACATTTCACCTTTAACTGTTATTAAATCAATTTTAGCGCGTTTCACACCCACTTCAAATCTGTCTCTATCGCTTCTACTAATAGTTAAGGTAACCAGTTCACCGGCTTTGCCTTTCATCATTGCAACAGCTTTTTCTAGCTCTTTCCCAGATACGTCTATTCCATTAACCTTTTCAATAATATCCCCAGCTATTATTCCTGCTTTTTTAGCTGGTGATTCATCAAAAGGTGCAATTACAACTATACTATTTTCTTTAACTCCTACTTGCAAGCCAAGTCCTGTATAAGCCCCTTCCGTATGAGCGCTAAAGTCAGCAAACTCTTTTTTATTCATAAACACTGTATAAGGGTCCTCTATGGAATTAGTCATCCCCTTTATAGCTCCTTCTACTAAAACCTCATCACTAAGTTTACCATCATAGTATTCATATAACTTATTTCTAACCAAAAACAGTTTTTGAAACTTTACTACTTGTTCATAAGCGTCTCTTCCAATTAACACTTTTCCATTTGGAGTTCTTAAGGAAATTTGACTTGAAACAAACAAAGTTATGGAATTAGTAACTAGCACCAAAACTATAATCCATACAATCCAATTACTTTTTTTCATCTTAGGTCTTCCATTACCATTTTCTACAGTTTTAAACTGTTCCCACTTATTCTCATCACCCATTTTATACACCTCTTTGCAATTCTCTATATATTATTTATGTGAATTTAACAAATTTATAACACTAATGGCAAAATAAATATACTTACGTTAAACAATCAAGAATTTTCTTATTGCTATAACACTTCCTATACCTCCGATAAATAACCCACCTAACATAAACTGCCATAAAGTAGTACTTAATATAAAATGAGGATTAATTAATGTAAATCCTAACAATGCATCAGCATACCTTTCATGAATCATTCTGTAACCATAATATAATACTCCAGTAGAAATAATTGCTCCAGCTATGCCAAGTACCATACCTTCAATAATAAATGGCCACCTTATAAACCAATCCGTAGCTCCAACATATTTCATAATACCTATTTCTTTTTTCCTAGAATACACTGTAAGTTTAATGGTATTTCCTATTAAAAATAGGGATACACTTATTAAAATTACAAATAATGCAAGTCCTATTATTTTTAGAGCATTAGTTATTTTTATAATTCTCTCAACAATTTCCCTAACATCCTTAATTTTCTCTATACCCTCTAGCTTTTCAACAGCCTTAACTACATTGTTTACTATTTCCGGCTTTTCTACTCTTATAACATATGCATTTGGAAAAGGATTTTCCTTTTCAAAACCTTTCACTAGCTCCTTGCCTTCTTCTCCAAATTGTTTTTTCACTTTTTCTAGTGCATCACTCTTATCTTCAAATTTAATATTTGAAACACCTTCCACATTATCAAGAGCCCTTTCTATGGCTGATCTTTGTGATATGGTTAGGTCTTCCTTAAGGTAAATTTTTATCTCTAGCTTTGAACCTAGTTCTTCAATTGCGGCATTAACATTAAAAACAGTCAATAGGAATACCCCTAAAATAAGCAAGGTAGCTGCCACTGTAGCCACTGAAGCCATACTAACGGTTTTATTTCTTTTTAAGCTCTTTAAAGCATCTACAATATAGTATTTAATTGTACTAATCTTCATAACCGTATCTTCCCCTCTGCTCATCTCTAGCTACAACACCTTTTTCTATGGCAAGCACTCTCTTTTTCATAGAGTCTACTATATCCTTTGCATGTGTTGCCATTACTATTGTAGTACCAGCCTTATTAATATCATTTAAAACCTCCATGATACCTACTGCTGTTTCAGGATCTAAATTTCCTGTGGGTTCATCTGCTATAAGTAGTGCAGGATTGTTTACTATAGCTCTTGCAAGGGAAACTCTTTGTTGCTCTCCACCCGAAAGTTCACTAGGAAAAGCCTTATGTTTTTTCGATAATCCCACTAGATCTAAAACCAAAGGAACTTTTTTCTTAATGTCCTTTGGAGAAGCTTCTATAACCTTCATTGCAAAAGCCACATTCTCATAAACATTAAAAGTATCAATTAGCCTAAAGTCTTGGAAAACCACTCCGATTTTCCTTCTGTAGTAAGGTATGTCTTTTCTAGTTAATTTTGTTATATCCAAATTGTTTATAATAACGCTTCCTGTAGTTGGTTCCACCTCTTTTAAAAGCATTTTAATAAAAGTAGACTTCCCCGCTCCACTAGGGCCTACAAGGAATATAAACTCTCCCTTTTCAATGGTAATATCAATATTTGACAAGGCTATTACGTTATTATCATAAATCTTGGTTACTTTTTTAAATTCTATCATAGTATTTCTCCTCACCTTGTTGTGTATTTCTATTAAGTAAAATTCCTAATGACATTATAACATAAGCATTCGGACTATAATGAATTTAATTATAAAATTTTCGTGAATATTAGTGAAAATACGCTATTTTATCTGTTAAAAAACTAATAAATTTTAAATAAAGCTAAATCTATAATTATGGAATAGGTTAACATAAATAGGGAAATAAAAAATATTACACCAACTAGATTCATTCTATTAAAATACTCCATCCACTGCTCTTCATAATTTAAAGGTTCCATCATATCTCTTTTTATAAAACCTATACCAGAAATAGCTAGCCCAAAACAAGATATTCTAATAGCTGTGGTGTTTACTGACCTAAGCACCCCTTCAACCTGTAGGTTACCCCGAACTAAACCAGTTATTACGCCAATGATAGCTCCTAAAGCTAGGGGGATTAAAAATATCTTTAATGATAATTTAAAACAACGTAATAAATCTGTTAAAATCTCTTTCATATATATCCCTCTCCCTACTGCTTACTCCTGATTCATCATATCACAAGCATCATAAAGTATATTTCCATGTGTAATAATCAAAAACCCCCATGCATAAATGCACAGGAGTTTTTAAAACTATTTTAAACCAACGCCTTTTTTAACAGCTTTAACTATTTCATCTGCAGTTAATCCATAAGCTTTTAAAAGCTCTTCTGGCTTACCACTTTCACCAAAGGTATCTTTAACTCCAACTCTCATAACTGGTACTGGATAATTTGATGTAACAACCTCAGCTACTGCTGAACCAAGTCCACCTAAAATGTTATGCTCTTCAGCAGTAACAATTAATCCAGTTTCTTTAGCTGCAGCATTAATTGCATCTTCATCTATAGGCTTAATAGTGTGTATGTTTAACACTCTAACCTTTATGCCTTCTTCTGCTAACATGTTATAAGCTTCTAAAGCAGCATCTACCATAATACCTGTAGCTATTATAGTTCCATCACGGCCTTCTCTAAGCTTTACAGCTTTTCCTATTTCAAACTTGTAATCAGCATTGTCATTTATTGTCTCAACGCCTGATCTTCCAAGTCTTACATAACAAGGTCCATGATATTCAGTAATAGCTTTTATAGCAGCTTCTGTTTCAACATCATCACTTGGGCTTATAACTACCATATTTGGTATACTTCTCATTAAAGCTAAATCTTCTATAGCTTGATGAGAGGCTCCATCTTCTCCTACAGTTAACCCTGCATGAGTAGCACAAATCTTAACGTTTAACTTTGGATAGCAGATAGAGTTTCTTATTTGTTCAAAAGCTCTTCCTGCTGCAAATATAGCGAAAGTACTTGCGAAGGGGATTTTTCCACAACTAGCAAGCCCTGCAGCTACAGACATCATATTTCCTTCAGCAATACCCATATTAATAAATCTATCTTCTGCAACCTTTTTAAAATCTGCAGTTTTAGTAGACTTAGATAAATCTGCATCTAAAACAACTATGTTTTCATTTTCTAGGCCCAATTTAGCTAAAGCTTTACCATAAGCTTCCCTTGTTGCAACTTTACCCATTATACTGCACCCCCAATTTCATTTAAAGCTTTTTCACACTGCTCTTTACTTGGAGCAGTTCCGTGCCAACTAGCTTCGTTTTCCATGAAGGACACACCTTTTCCCTTTATAGTTTCACAAACTATAACGGTTGGTTTTCCTTTAGTTTTCTTAGCTTCTTCTATAGCATTTTTAATTTGTACAAAATCGTGTCCATCTATAGAAATAACATTCCATCCAAAGGCTTCAAATTTAGCATCTACTGGGTCAGAACCCATAACATCAGAAACCTTACCATCTATTTGAAGTCCATTGTGGTCTACAAAAGCTGTTAAATTATCAAGTTTGTAGTGTGCAGCTGACATAGCAGCTTCCCATACTTGACCTTCTGCAAGCTCTCCATCTCCAAGCAGTGAGTATACTCTATACTCTTTTTTATCAAGTTTTCCAGCCAGCGCCATTCCTACTGCTGCTGAAATCCCTTGGCCTAAAGAACCTGTAGACATATCTACCCCTGGAACATAGTTCATATTAGGATGCCCTTGAAGCATTGAACCAAGTTTTCTTAGTCCCATTAACTCACTCTTATCAAAATATCCCTTTTGAGCTAGCACGCTATATAGTACTGGTGCAGCGTGTCCTTTTGAAAGTACAAATCTATCTCTATCTGGATCATTCTTATTTTCTACACTTACATTCATTTCATTAAAATATAAAGTAGTCATAATTTCTACAGCAGACAACGATCCACCTGGGTGACCAGAAGCTGACTCTGTAAGCATAGTTACTATATCTTTTCTAACTTCTTTAGCAACGGCTTTTAACTGTTCTAATGTTTTTTCCATGTGTATTCCTCCTAGTATTTCTCTAGTCCATAAAACAATTATTCAATTGTTTACTCCTAGTATTTCTCTCTTTAATTATTATAACAATATTCTACACTATAACAACATAGTTTTTAAATATTCTATAAAAAATAATAAAAATAGGGGCATAAGTGCCCCTATTTTTTTATAAACCCACACTAATTAAAAGTGCATTATCTACCTTTTGCATATCACTATCAGTCATATGACCAATTTTTTCTTTTAATCTTTTTTTATCTAGTGTTCTTATCTGTTCTAGCAAAACCACGGAATCCTTATTTAATCCATACTCTTCTGAAGAAATCTCAACATGAGTAGGTAGTTTTGCCTTATTTATCTGAGAAGTAATAGCTGCAATAATAATAGTGGGACTGTACTTGTTGCCTATATCATTTTGGATTATAATTACTGGTCTAACCCCACCCTGTTCTGAGCCTACAACCGGACTCAAATCAGCATAAAATATATCTCCTCTTTTCACTATTGTTGTCATTAGACAAATCACTCTCCGAAAGCTTAGCTTCATATTCTTTAAAATCTTTAATATCAATTTCAAAACCCATATCAGCTATTTCTAAATTTAATTCAGCCATCTCTAAATAGCCCTGTTTCATTTCATCTATATAATTAACTCTTTTCTTTTCCTCGATATATAATATTATAGCTTCCCTAATAAATTCACTTCTTTTTTTACAATCTTTCTCAAGTGTCTTATTAAATTCAATATAAAGTGTTTCTGAGAGGTTTACTACTAATCTCTTTGAAGTTGACATAGAAAATTTAATACCTCCTATTTACTTAAGCAACAATATGTATAAAATGATTATAATTCAACTTCTGTCAATCTGTCAAAGAAATTATCGGTATTTTCGCCCTTTTATAACAAGTAGTTCTACACATAAATAGTTTTTTCTACATATAATACCAAGTATTACACATAGTTTCTCACTTTTACAACCTTACCTTCTTTAACGTAGACCCTTGGCACTCTCTTACTAATCATGCAAACGACCTCATAGTTTATGGTGCCTATTAGCTGAGCTACTATGTCTGCAGTAAATTTATTATTTTCATCTTCACCTATTAGTATAACCTCATCGCCAATTTTTACTCCATCAATTTCCGTAATATCAATCATGCACTGGTCCATGCAAATTCTACCTATTACTGGAGCAAACTTGCCCTTTAAGATAACCTTTCCTTTTTCAAACAAAAGTCTAGTATATCCATCAGCATAGCCCACTGGAAGAGTGGCTATAACGCTTTCTCGCTCTGTTTTATACTTTCTTCCGTAACTCACGTATTCTCCAGGTGGTAAAGTTTTTATGTGTACTATATTTGCTTTTAAGGTCATGGCTGGTTTAAGGCTTATATTTTCCTTGTTTACCTCCTCAGAAGGATAAAATCCATATAATATTACCCCTGGGCGCACTGCCTCATAATGAGTTTCTGGCAAATCAATAATAGCAGCACTATTAGCAAGATGCCTCATATTTATGTTCACTTTTTTAGCTTTTAGCTTGTCGTAAAAATCATTATATTTTTTTACTTGGCTATAAGTATATGTCTTATCTTTTTCATCTGATGAAGAAAAATGACAAAACATTCCTTCTACAATTATGTTAGGAAGCATACAAATACTAACTACTTCCTCAGCACTCTCATCACTTGGTAGGTAACCTAGCCTTCCCATTCCTGTATCTAAAGTTATATGAATTTTTGCCACTTTGTTTTTCACTTGAGCAACTCTTGATAATTCTTTTGCGAATTCATAAGAAAACACAGCTTGTTCAATATCATATTCAAATAAATCATCTATGAAATCTGGTGGTGTAAACCCTAAAACCATTATTGGACATTCTATACCTGAACGCCTAAGCTCCACTGCTTCAGTTATTACTGCTACCGCCAGTTTATTGGCGCCATTTTCTAGAAGCACCGGAGCCACATCTATGGCTCCATGTCCATAGGCATCAGCTTTTACCACAGCTATGATATTTTCACTTTGCGCCACTCTTCGAATCTCTCTCATATTATGAGCCAATTTATCTAAATCAATCTCTGCCCATACAGGCCTTAAATGTCTAAACATCTCATTCACCTCTTCTGTTAATGTAAATTACTTCATATGTTTATGTTTATATTTATGTTTATGTTCTGGTACACTAAGGAACTGAAAATTCTGAGGGTTCAATCTTCACGTTGGGAATAAAATTAGTATATGTTATATCAATTTTTTCCTTCCCCTTCACATCGTAAATAACCAATTTCTCAGGTATCATGCTTTTAGTATTAACATATAGTAATGCATTATTGATACTTTTATTGTTTCCAGGTATAAATAAATCAATTACTGTATATTCAACACCATTAATGTTTTTAATAACATATTTTATTTCCTCATTAGTGTACAATAATCCTATGTATTCACCAATAAAACTTAGTTTAAGCACTTCATCAAAATCCTTGCTCTGTACGTACCTTGAACCATTGTTTTTGTCACTAATATAAATTTTATCATCTGTTTTAAAAATAAATACTCTGTTATTGTTTAGCTCTAGTTTATACCCACCCCCTCTTAAATAAGCTTGTGTTGCCTTATAGTTAATCTTTTGTTTGCTATTCTTTACGTCCATATTCATTTCTGTAGTATAGCTTTCCATATTTTTTAAGAACATGGTGATATCATTGGTATCCCTTGGCTTTTTATTACAAGAAGTTAAAAGCAAGGAACTTAAAAGTAGTAAAAGGCTTAAGAATAGTATTATATTTTTTTTCATTGTTATCCTCCTAGCATTTCTCTAGAGTAAAAAACAATTAGAAATTGTAATTTACTATAACAAATCACTTCACTACTAATACTATTACTTATCCTTTCATACTATTACAATAATCAGCCAAAAATCTCCCACATTTATGCAAATGCAGTATGAATCACTGATTACAATAAACTAAATATTTTGTTCTAAGCCTATATTTTTTTCAACTTCCAATATAGCATAAGCTACTGCATTATCTTCCCCATGGGATATGCTAAGATGAATGGTGTATTTTCCTTCTTTTTTAGCTATCAATTTTGCTTTTCCTTTTAATATTACTATTGGTTTGCCAAGGGTTGTCCTGTCAATTTCAATATCCTTAAAATCAAATCCTCTAAACCCTGTGCCCAAGGCCTTTGCCACTGCTTCTTTTGCAGCAAATCTTCCTGCCACATATTCAGTTCGTAAGTTTCTGCTTTTAAGATATTCTAATTCAGTATTTGAAAAAATTTTTTCTAAAAATTTCTCATTGCTCTCAATAGCATTTTTTATTCGTCGTATTTCAACAATATCAATACCTACGCCAAGAATCAAAGCCCTCACCCCTACTTCTAATCTATGTATTAAAACTCCATACTCTGCCA
This sequence comes from uncultured Clostridiaceae bacterium, assembly GCA_937976175.1. GTDB lineage: Bacteria > Bacillota > Clostridia > Clostridiales > Clostridiaceae > Clostridium_AD. The sequence goes on from CALJTN010000298.1 coordinate 8,347, forward strand.
AAACACAGATTTTAACTTTACCCTTATATATATCTATAATAATACAATAATATTATGATTAATTATAGTATTATTCATACAGGATTTTACTGGCAAATAGCGTTGTTTTTTACTATATAACAAAAAGAGGAGAAACCTCCTCAATGTGTTAATCTAATTCATAATGTTAATCATGATCTCCTATGCTAGTTTGTGGTTAGCAAGTAGCTATTTCCTTTAACATTTCATCAAAATCACTAATATAACTATCAATATAGTCCCCTAATACATCTATAATGTGAATTGGTGACACTGTATTGTCATATAACATCTTCATAAGGTTTTTAACTTTATGTCTTTGGGGGCTAATGTTTTCTACACAATCCCTCTCTATAAATACCACTGTATCCTCAATTATGTCTTGTCTTTCGATTTCAATACCATAAGCTTGCACTTCAGTAGGTTCACCATACATTGAAACAGACATCTCACTCTTTACTAACCTATAAAAATAATTATGCTTTACATCGTCTTCTAATACTCTTTTACATAAATTTTCTATAACTATCATATATGTTCCCCCCATACCTACGTTTATGAAAATATAGTAACATTAATTTTCAGAAAAATCTGTCAC
>CALJTN010000299.1 GCA_937976175.1 uncultured Clostridiaceae bacterium
GGGTAGAACAGGAAACTAAAGCTATGATAAAAGAAGTTAATAGCACTTACCTTCCTTTTGCTACAGTAGTTTTAAATGCTGAGGATGAAGAGCTAAATGCTATTAACCCTGAAATAAAGTTGCATAAATCCCTGCAAGGAAAAGCTACTGCTTATATATGTGAGAACTATGCTTGCAAAGAGCCAATTACTGATTTACAAAAGTTTTCACAGTATATAAAGGGTTAAGGATATTCAATAAGGCTCAGCAATTATTAATTGGATATCCTAGTAAAAAAATGAATCAGCCCTAGTAAAAAAACATTGACAAACACATACTGCTTGAAATATAATATAATGTGTTATAAAGTGAATATATAATCAAATTCTGTGAAGAGGACAGTACTTTCTTATTAGTCTTAAAGCGAGCAAGGATATGGTGTAAGCCTTGTAAGATATAGGAAGTTGAACAGGTAACTGTTTGGCGAAATTAATTCAATTAATTTTAGGAAAAGAACCTTGGAGAAGCTGCCTGAACTAGCTTGAAGGTATAACTTTTGGCTCTTATAGGGTAAGTCGCTGATAGCGTTAAAATATTGAGTGGACTATATAGTCAACTAGAGTGGTACCGCGGAAATACAACCCGTCTCTTTATTTAGAGATGGGTTTTTTGTTATAAAATAATATATACAAGTTTTGAAAAATAGGAGGGATAACAATTAATAATTGTTATCTGCCCCAGACGAAAACAGGAGGGATAACAGTTAATAACTGTTATCTACCCCGACGAAAACAGGAGGGAATTTTTATGGATTATAAAAAAGTAGTTGCAGAAAGAATTAAACAATTGGTGGATTTAGAAATAGAAACCATAGAGAACTTAATAGAAATACCACCAAGACCTGAAATGGGAGACTTTGCTTTTCCATGTTTTCAATTAGCAAAAGCTATGAAAAAAGCACCTAATATGATAGCGGGTGACTTAAAAGAAAGACTAGAGCAAGAGGGTTTTGAGAAAATAGAGTGCTTTGGTCCTTATGTAAACTTCTTCCTAGACAAAGGTATATTTATTAAAAACACTGTAGAAAAAATATTAGAAGAGAAAGATAACTATGGCTCCTCTAAACTTGGTGAAGGTAAGAATATAGTAGTAGAGTATTCCTCACCTAATATAGCAAAGCCCTTCCATGTAGGACATTTATTTACTACAGTTATTGGTAGCTCTTTATATAAACTTCTTTCTTTTGAGGGATATAATTGTATTGGAGTTAATCATCTTGGAGATTGGGGAACTCAATTTGGTAAGCTTATTTATGCTTATAAGCATTGGGGAGATGAAGCTGCTCTAGAAAAAGAGCCTATTAAAGAATTGTTAAGGATTTATGTTAAGTTCCATGATGAGGCTGAAATAGATCCAACACTTAATGATGAAGGAAGAATGTACTTCAAGAGACTTGAAGATGGCTGCGAAGAGGAAGTTGCGCTTTGGACTAGATTTAAAGATTTGAGCTTAGTGGAGTTCAAAAAGCTTTATGACACGTTAAATGTTAAATTCGATTCTTATGCTGGAGAAAGCTTCTACTGTGATAAAATGGATACCGTGGTTAATGATATAGATTCAAAGGGTCTACTTGTAGAAAGTAATGGAGCTAAGGTTGTAATGCTGGATGAGTACAACATGCCACCTTGCATTATTAAAAAAGCAGATGGTGCTACGATTTATGCAACACGTGATTTAGCAGCAGCAACTTACAGAAAGAAGACTTATGATTTTTACAAAAACATTTATGTAGTTGGAAAAGATCAATCCCTTCATTTTAAACAAGTATTTACTACGTTAAAGCTTATGGGCAATGAGTGGGCCAATGATTGTGAACATGTAGCCTTTGGTACAGTTAGATTTGCAGATAAGAAATTATCCACAAGAAAAGGCGATGTTATTTTCTTAGATGAACTATTAAATGAAGCAGTTGCTAAAACTCTTCAAATAATAAACGAAAAAAATCCTGAACTCGAGAATAAAGAAGAGGTAGCTAAGAAAGTAGGAATAGGGGCTATTATATTCACTTATTTAAAAAACGGCAGAGAAAGAGATATTGTTTTCAATTGGGAAGAAATGCTTAGCTTTGAAGGTGAAACCGGTCCTTACGTGCAATATACCTATGCAAGAGCAAAAAGCATATTAAGAAAAGTTGAAGAAAACAGTGATAATCTTGAAAGCAATATAGAACTTGATTACAATAAACTGAATTCTAAAGAAGAATTTGAACTTGTAAAACAATTAGAAGGGTTCCAAAATTCAATTATGCATGCTATTGATAAATTAGAGCCATCTATGGTTACAAGGTACACTATTGAGGTAGCTAAAGCCTTTAATAAATTCTATAATCAGCACAATATAGCTAATTTAGAAGATGAATCTATGAAAAAAGCAAGAATTAGAATGGTAGAAGCTACTTGTATTGTAATAAAAAATGCATTAAGCCTTATAGGTATAGAAGTTGTAGATAGAATGTAAAGCATAAAACTTATTTATTTCAATAAAACGTTATTGCAATGATTTGCAATAACGTTGTTTTTGATGTATTATTGTTTTATTGCATTATAGAAAAAATAAAATTTATTTAGAATTACTTAGCAAATAGAAATACATTTGTTGTAATATATACTTTTCTTTTTTTTATAGGTTAGGGGGAACTATGTTTATAAAAGAATATAAAATTAAGGTTATTTTGCCTGGCGAAGTTTTTAGTAAATATAAGATGGACACTATTGCGTATTTAGATATTGAAGCTACAGGTTTTGATATGGAATATGATAGAATAGTACTGATATCATTAGGATATTACTTAAACAAAGATGAATTTAAAATTATTCAATATTTTGCAGAGACCCCGCATGATGAGGCGAGTCTTTTGAAAGAATTTAAGAAAGCTATGGGAAGTTTTAAGACCTGGTGTTCTTATAATGGAACTGCCTTTGATGAACCCTTCATAGTTAAAAAGATGAATAAATTTAATCTTAATTTTAGAATGCCTAGTGAACACATAGATTTGTTTAGAATTATAAGACCCTTTTACAAAAAACTTGGAATGAAGGGTTGTAGTTTAAAGAGTGTAGAGCAATTTATTGGTATTGAGAGGCAAGATGAAATAAATGGAGCTAAAAGTGTTGAATTGTACAATGAGTATCTAGTAAAACATGATGAAAAGCTGAAGGAAGTTCTGATGCTTCATAATTATGAAGATGTTGTGAATTTGCCTAAGATTTTTGAAGTGATTAACACTATTGAAAATGACTTAACTCTTAAAAGAAAAGAAAAAATGGCTAAAAAACAAATTTGTGTTTTAAAGAATAGTAGAAATACAAATGAACCCATAAGAGCCCTTAATAGCCAGCTATCATAAAGATCTGATAGATATATAAATAAAGCAAACTGTTAGAGCTCAATAAGAAAGTAGCGGCATAGTACACGAATGTAGTATGTCGCTACTTTCTTATAAAATTTTATCTTCCTTTGAATTTTACCAATAATCAAATCCAAGTGGAATAAATAATGGATTTATAAAATTTTTTAAAATGCTATTAAATAATAGTAGAATTGTGATAACATATAAGTAGAACAAAGTTTTAAATTAGAGATGTGAAAATTTATGGTTTTGTTCCATAGTAAACTTAGTTAACTTAGTAAACTTAGTAGAAAAGAGTGATATTGTGATTACAAAACTTAATAGTATTAAGGTGGGAGAAATTCCTACAGAAAGCTCCCTTGCCATAGACGGAAATGAACAACTCTTTAAAGACGCCTTGTTTTTTGATTTGGAACATTACATTTATAAAAAGCCTATATGCATTGGAGTTTTTGGGTGTTGCTTTTATGATGAAGCTTCAAAGGAGTTAAAGGTAACTCAATATATGGCGGAAAATAAAAAGGATGCTATAGAAATATTATCTTTAGCTAAAACTTATTTTGAAGAAATGAAATTAAAGCATAATAAAAAATATATCGTTACCTTTTCAGGGAACAATGATTTTACAGTTATAAACTATTTATTAAAAGAACATAAAATAGATTTTATATTAGAGGGATATTTTGAAGACATAGACTTGCAAAAATGTTATGAAAAAGCTGAAGGGACTTGTATAGGCCTTAAAGCTCTAGAAAAGAAATTTGATATTGATCGCGGAAGTGAATTAATGAGTGGCTCTAATTTAGCTAAAACCTTTGGTAAAATAGTAAAAGATGATGACTATATAAATAGAATGCCTCAAGAGAAAAAAGATAAAATACTATTATATAATGAGCAGGATGTTGTCAGTTTATTTTATATATATGTAGATTGGTATAATAGAATAAAGTTAAAAACGGAAGAAGATGAAGCACAGCAATAGCTGTGTTTTTTTTAGTGTGCCAAGAAATACGTGTAAATTTCCCTGCGTGCCTTGCAAGCGAACTCTAAACTAGAAATTTAATTAAGAAACGCTAATCTTTTGCTTATATAAAATTCTCTGGCGCTCACATTCGCCGTCCTGGCTCAGGTTCGCTAGACTGCACCTCCTGTGCAGTCTCACTAGAATTTTATATTCGCAAAAGAAGCGTTTCTAAATCAAATTTCAATAGTCTATTCGTTTCTTATTGCAAGTCACTACGGGAAATTTACACTTAGCATATCAATAAAAAAAATCATGTTTAACTTAGCAATAAGGAATACTGCAATCCTTTCCATAATAATTTAATATAAAGGCATCTGAAAAACAACAACAAGCTGGAGGTGTCTAGGGGCGTCTTATACAAATTATAAAAGGAGGCAAGGGTGTGGAGCAGATTAAGAAAAACATTGATGCAGCCATGGGAAGGATTAAGGCAGAGCTAGTTCTAAAGAATGCGAATTTTATTAATGTGTTTACTGAAAGTATAGATATAGGGGATATTGCTATAGTAGGAGATACTATTATTGGTATTGGTGAGTACCAGGGGGAAGAGGAAATTGATTGTGCAGATTTATATGTGGCACCGGGATTTATAGATGCACATGTACACATAGAGTCTTCTATGATTATGCCCAAGCAGTTTGGAGAAGTGGTAATTAAAAAAGGCATAACTGCAGTGATAGCAGATCCTCATGAAATAGCAAATGTAGAAGGTATGAGTGGCATAGGACTTATGATAGACAGTAGTAAAGACTCACCTACAGATATTTTTTTATGCTCCCCTCTTGTGTTCCAGCAACTGACTTTGAGGATAGTGGATACCTCCTGAAGGCTGAGGATTTAGTGAAATTAATTGACACGGAGAAAGTATTAGGCCTAGGGGAAGTAATGGACGTTCCAGCAGTTATAAATAAAAGTGAGGACATGTTAAAGAAAATAGATATGTCAAAGTATAAATATATTGACGGACATTGTCCAGGGATACCAGTTAGAGAGTTAAACGCATACTTAAGCTGCTGCATAAGAACAGATCATGAAAGCATTACTGCCATGGAAGCCTCACTTAAAGTTAGCAGAGGAATGTACGTTATGCTAAGAGAAGGATCAGCCGCAAGAAATTTAAAAGATGTACTTCCAGCTGTTAATAATCACAACTTTAGAAGATTTCTATTTTGCACGGATGATAGGCATATAGATGATTTATTAGAAAATGGATCTGTTGATAACTGTATTAGAATGTCTATAAAATATGGACTGAGTCCCATAAAGGCTTTTATAATAGCCTCATTTAATGTAGCGCAGTGTTATAACTTAAGAGATAGAGGTGCTATAGCGCCAGGGTATAAAGCAGATTTAGTTCTATTTGAAGACTTAAAGGGCTTAACCATAAAGAAGGTTATAAAAAATGGTAAAGGGTATACAGAATCACGAAATAAAAAATGTTTAAACTTAAAAATAAGCTCTTCTATGCATATGGATTTTATAAATAGTGAAATCTTAAAAGTTGAAAGTAAGCGTGGAAATATAAATGTAATAAAGTTAATTCCAAATTCTCTGCAAACTAAATTGGTGAAGAGAAAAGTTGAAAACGAATTTGGATATATAAAAAGAGTTATGGAAAGAGATGTATTAAAGATAGCAGTAATTGAAAGGCATCATAACACCGGCAAGCACTTTGTTGGATTTATAGAAGGATTAGGATTAAGGAATTGCTCCATAGCACAAACTATTGCTCATGATTCTCATAATGTTATTGTGGTAGGAGATAGTGATACGGACATGGAGGTTGCCGTTAATACTCTTATTTCTATTGGGGGCGGTATAGCCATGGTGTCAGATAGAAAGGTTATTGCTCAGTTAAGTTTGCCAATTGGGGGAATAATGACCTTTGAAACTCCCAGTAGGGTGTCAGAGAATCTAAAGAGACTTAATAGAATTGCTAGAGGCTTTGGAGTAAGAGACGAGTATGATCCTTTTATTACCTTATCTTTTATGTCACTTCCAGTAATACCGGAAGTTAAAATTACTACAAGAGGGTTATTTGATTATAATCAATTTCAATTTATAAAGCTAGATGTCGAATGATGACGAAAACAAAAATTGAAAATAGCGATTATTAATAATCTAAGAGTTTTTTAACTTATTTCTAAATAGTGAACATAAGATTAATAAAATATATTTAGGGAAATTGAGGATGAGGAGTTCAGAACGCTTATAGGGAGTTCATACGTATGTTAAAGTAGTAAAAAAATATTTAATAATAAATATTATTAAATTTAAAAAAGCAGATAGCCTAATCTTTTTAAGAGAGAGGGCTATTTTCTTATTCCAAAATGTTACAATTTTATTTAAAATTAAATTGAATTTCCCTAAAAAATGATATATAATAATTTATAAGTTAAATAATCCAATAATGGTGGTATTGTGAAGAATACTCATGATTAAAACTTCAGTTAATGTAAAGTTTTGAAGAAACAACACGTAGTATAAGTTGACAAAGGGGCATAACAAATGAAGATTATGGGAAAAAAGAGACTAGGAGATTTACTAGTAGAATCTAGAAAAATAGCTCCGGAACAACTTAAGAAAGTCCTCATAAAGCAGCAGGGATCTGGGAAAAGGATAGGAGAAATTCTTATTGAAGAGGGTATTTTAAGTGAAGAGGATATTTTAGAAGTTCTAGAGCAACAGTTATTTATTAATAGAGTATATCTAGATAGGGAAGATATTGAGCAAAAAGTTGTACAAGCTGTTCCGGAAAGTATTTCAAAAAAGTATAACTTAGTTGCTTTTGGTATGGAAGACAATAAACTAAAAGTTGCCATGTCAGATCCTTTAAATATATTTGCAATAGACGATGTTAAGATATCTTCAGGCTTTGATGTAAATATATATATTGCATCAACAAAAGATATTAAAAATACAATTGACATATATTATGCTAGTCAAAATGCTAAGAAGGCTGCTGAGGATTTATCAAAATCTCAAGGTGCAAATGAAGGCAAGGAAGAAAATAAAGCACAATTGGATGATATAAAAAATGCTCCAGCGGTGAGACTTGTTGATTCTATTATAAGTGATGCAATAAAGCTTAAGGCTAGTGATATTCATATAGAACCTTTTGAAAATCACATAAAAATAAGATACAGAATAGATGGTACTTTAAAAGAGATATCCAAATACAACAAAGATATATTTAATGCTTTTATAACTCGCATAAAAATACTTTCAGAATTAAATATTGCAGAGAAGAGAATTCCACAGGATGGTAGAATTTTGACCGTTGTAGATAGTAAGAAGGTAGATTTGCGTGTATCCACTTTGCCGACAGTTCATGGTGAAAAGATTGTTATCAGGGTGCTAGATAGAGAAAACTTCTTATTAGGTAAAGAAAAATTAGGCATGAATGAAGATGACTTAGAAAAGGTTGAAAGGATACTTAAAAATCCATATGGAATAATTTTGGTTACAGGTCCTACAGGCAGTGGAAAATCTACTACCCTATATACCTTATTAAGTGAACTTAATGACAATAGCAAAAATATTATAACCGTAGAAGATCCTGTAGAGTACGTAGTAGATGGAATAAATCAAGTAAACGTAAACGTAAAAGCAGGGCTAACCTTTGCATCGGGCCTCAGATCAATTTTAAGACAAGACCCTGATGTTGTTATGATAGGTGAGATAAGAGACAATGAAACCGCAGAAATCGCTACCAGAGCATCTATAACAGGGCATATAGTACTCAGTACAATACACACTAACGATGCACCCTCAGCCATTGTAAGACTTTTAGATATGGATATACAACCCTACCTAGCAGCTAGTGCCATAGCAGGAATTGTGTCTCAAAGACTTGTAAAAAAAATATGTCCTATGTGCATTGAAACTTATATAGCCACTGATTACGAAAAAGAAATTCTAAGTATTGACTCAAAGGAAGAATTATTGCTTCGCAAAGGCAAAGGCTGTGGACACTGTAACAACAGCGGATATAAAGGGCGACTCGGTGTATATGAAATAATGGAAGTAACTCGTAAACATAGAGAATATATTATGCGTAACGCCAGTGTAGATGAAATAAGAGATGTAAGTATAGAAAATGGAATGAAGACGCTAAAAACATCCTGCACTGATTTAGTGTTAAAGGGAATGACAACCATAGAGGAACTTGTTAAGATAGCATTTTTGAAGGAATAAGGGGGTGAACTGGTGCCTACATTTAAGTATAAAGTTATGAACCACCAAGGTGGAAAGATAGAAGGAACCTTTAAAGCTAACAATAAAAATGAAGTGTTAGCCATGATAGAAGATAATAATTACTATCCTATAGAAATAAAAGAAGTATTAGAGCGTGAGGAGCAGGATTTATTTGAATCCTTTGCAAAAGTTAAAACCAAAGACTTATACATTTTCTGTAGACAGTTTCATACCATGATTAACGCTGGTGCTAATATTTCTAATGCCTTAGATGTCTTAAGGAAACAAACTACAAATAAAAAATTAAAGAAAAGCTTAAATGAAGCACATGATGATGTGCAAAAGGGAATTTCTCTTTCAGAAGCACTTTCAAAGCATAATGATGTGTTTACTGACTTATTAATAAATATGATTAACACCGGTGAAGTCAGTGGTAATCTAGATGTAATAATGAGCAGAATGGCATCCCATTTTGAAAAAGAAAATAAAATAAATAACCAACTTAAGAGTGCTATGGTTTATCCCATGGTGCTAGCTGGGCTATCAGTGGTAGTAGTAGTTTTCCTTTTAACCTTTATAATGCCTACCTTTGTAGGGATGTTTGAAGGGTCAGGAGTACAGTTACCAGGACCCACAAGACTGGTTATGGGCTTAAGTAAATTTATACAAACTAAATGGTATATTTTACTTGTAGTTATAGGGGGAGGAGTTTATGCTATAAAAACCTATGTTAAAACTCCAGTAGGTAGATTATCCCTGGATGAGTTGAAATTAAGATTGCCAATAATTAAAGATACTACAGAAAAAGTAATAGTATCTAGGTTTACTAGAACACTATCTACCGTACTTGCTAGTGGCATAACTCTGGTGCAAGCCATAGAAGTAGTTCAAAAGGTAGTTGGAAATAAAGTAGCAGAAAAAAGTTTAGAAACAATTAAAGAAAAGGTATTAAAAGGTGTATCTTTAGGCGAAGCTTTAGGAGAAACAACATTATTTCCAATAATGTTACATTCTATGATAAAAATAGGAGAAGAATCAGGGTCCTTAGATGACATATTAGACAAGACTGCAAGCTTCTATGATGAAGAACTAGAAGCTGGACTTAAGAGGCTCACTACAATGATAGAGCCACTTATGATAATAGTAATGGGACTTGTAATTGGATTTATTGTTGTTGCTATGATGCTACCGATGTTTGAGATGATGAATACTGTTCAGTAATAGTTTGATTAATATGATAAAACTACAAAATATATGAATGAAAAGTATAAGCACTAGTAATATGTAGGTTTTGTAGTTTTATCATTATTATATATTTAAAATATTAATTTATGAGGAGGATTTATTAATGGAAATGAATTTAATGAAGAAAAAGAAGAAAAAAGGATTTACGCTAATTGAACTTATTGTAGTTATTGCGATTTTGGGGATTTTGGCGGCGATGGCTGTTCCAAGACTAGGTGGATTCCAAGAAAAAGCGAAACAATCTGCAGACATACAATTAGCTACAATTGTTGCTAACTCTGCAGCAATTAAGGTTGCTGAAGGGGGAACTACAGCTGTTACAGATACAGCGACTGCTACAGCATTCCTAACAAGTATGGCTGGAAGTGGATTAATAGATTCTACGTATCTAACAGAAGCTGTATTAACAGGTTTAATGAAATCAAAACTTTATAAAACAGGTGTAACAGTTAGACATGATAATGCTACTGTTACTGTAACTTTATTAGGTACAACCGATGCTGGTGCCGCGGATACGTCCAAAAATAAAGTGATAACGAAATAAGGAGCAAGTTCACTACGCGCAAAGCCCACCGGCAGGCGGTGCGAAAACTAATAGCAAGCTCACTACGTTCGCAAAGCCCCCTGGGGGTCATAAACAAAGTGTGAATACACATTTGAGTGCTTGCACGAGCAAACAATAGCAAACAAGAACTTCCAGTTTTTATTACCACATCATGTGAACATCAAGAACTGGAAGTTCCTATTAAACATCCTAACTAAATAAACTAAAAAAGAGGTGACTCTCCATGTTTAACTCAAAAGTCCTATCCCTAGATATAGGTTCAAAAAATACAAAAATAGTTCTAGGAACTCAAAGTAAAAAAAATGTTACAATACAAAAAGCCATCACTTTGCCTACTCCAGTAGGATGTTATAATGATGGAAATATTTTGGATATAACTAAATTTAAAAGTGAAATTTTAGATGTAATGCAAGCTGAAAATATAAAATGTAAAAATATTATTATCACGTCAAAAAGCACCTCAGTTATAACAAGAGACATTGACATTCCAGTAGCTAAAAAGGAAGAGATGGACTCTATAATTAAGTTTCAGATGGAAAGATATTTACCAATTATGTTTGATGATTACATAATGCAATATAAGGTAATAGAAGAATTTGAAGATCAGAGTGTAAAAAAAGCCAAGGTTACAGTAGTAGTATATCCTAAAGTAATGGCAGAGGGATATTATAATTTAGTAAAGGAATTAAAGGGGAATGCAGTAGCATTAGATATAAGCTCAAATAGCATTAATAAGCTATTTATGGAAAGTATAAAAATTAATGATGAAAATTACAGTTTAGAAGATACTGTTGCAGTTATAGATTTAGGATATGATTTTATAAATGTAAATATTATTTCAAAGGGAAATATTCAGTTTACTAGGATTATTACTTATGGTGGTTCTCATATAGATATTGACATTGCTAGGCAACTAGTTATTTCAGAGGAAGAGGCAGAAAGTAAAAAGATTCAAGGTTGCAATTTAGATACAGAGTCCCTACCGAAGGGATTTTACTTGTGTTATCAAGCAAAGCTAAAACACCCAAACAGGGAAGGTAAGTAACAGACTCCAGCAGTCGCTTTTCTTTGATAGGAATCGG
>CALJTN010000300.1 GCA_937976175.1 uncultured Clostridiaceae bacterium
GTACACAGGGGCACGTCACCTATAATGGTATTCCTTACTACATTAAACGAATGGATGATTACATTAGACAGTTTTCACAGACTATGAATGAAGAGTATAGTAAAGATAAAGATGGTTATGTGGTGCTTGAAACAATACCAGCTTCTGTAACAACTGCCCAAGAAGCAGCGTTTAAGAAAATAGATTCAAGTGGCATTGTTAGGTATTATGATGAGTATAAAGTGGAAATAACAAATTTAGCGGATATTAATGTAAATGACTATCAGCCTAAATATCAAATGTTTACCTATACAAATGGAAGCAGTATAGGAGACCCAGAAGCAAATCCTGATTTATCGAATAACTATAAAAATATGACAGCAGCTAATTTTTCTATATCAAAGGCAATCTATGATGGTTCAGGGAACATTCGAACGAATTATGAACACTATCCAGAGAATGATACGAATCCTAATATAAGTAATAATAATTTGTTATTAGCATTATCCGCACAAAAGTATAATAAAAAAATGTTTAGAGAAGGTGATCCTAAGGATTACATGATTTCTATATTTAGTGAACTAGGCATCAATGCCCAAGAAGCTAATATGTATCAAAAAACTCAAAACACTATTACAACTAACATTCAGAATCAAAGACTTGCTGTATCTCAAGTAGATACCAATGAAGAATTTTCAAATCTTATCAAATATCAGCAAGCTTATCAAGCGGCGGCAAAGCTTATTAATACGATAGATGGTATTTATGAAACGACTATATTTAGACTAGGAAACTTTTGATAAAGGGGTGAGATCGTGAGAGTAACAAATGGCATGATTAGAAATAATACACTTAATTCTTTATATACCAATATGGGTAGACTAGATACACTTTACACGCAGATGAGTACACTCAAAAAAATACAAAGGCCATCAGATAATCCAATTGTAGCCGGTAGGGCGCTTAAATTAAGAATTAATGTATTAGAAGCAGAGCAATATAAAAGTAATACAGATGAGGCAATGTCTTGGATGAGTATTACAGAAAAAGCTCTTGATAATATTACAGGCATCATAAAAGATATTAGATATAAATGTGTACATGCTTCAACAGATACGCTTGAGACAAAAGATAGGGAAAAAATTAAAGCAGATATTGAGCAACTTTGGGAACAGCTTCAACAAGAATCTAATGTAACCTATGCAGGTAGACATGTATTTTCTGGTTATAAAACAAATGAACCTGTCATGTTGGTAAAAGATATGACCCTAACAGCAGCAGAGACACCACTTACACTGGGTGAAGATATAACGGTAGTTTCAGATACTCATTTGCCCACTGGAACGGTCATTCCGGCAGCTGGTATGACGTTGACAGCTGGAACTACTTTAGCAGCTGGAACTGTAAGCCCCGCAGATATTACACTGCAGGGTCCACCGGTAACTACGTTGACAGCTGGAACTGCAATCGTTGTAAACACGCCGCTTCCAGCTGGAACTACTGTAGCTGCTGGCACAATTATAGCTCCAGGGTTAACAGTACCAAAGGGAACAACTTTGCCGGCGGGAACAATTCTTCAGCAAGGAACAACATTCTCAGCAGGAACAGTTAATCCTAAGGTTGTGGGACAAATAGATGCACAAAACATTCAATACGAAGTAGGCGTAGGTAGTACTATTACTGTTAATACTTTAGGTATGGATAAGCTTATGAATCAAGTATTTATAGATATAAAACAAATAAGGGACGCATTAGATACTCATGAAGATCCTGATCCTGCGAAGCATGCAAATTTACATGAAATGTTTGATAAGATGCTAGGCATATTTGATAAAAGGTTATCAACAGCATCAGAAATGACTGCCGACTTAGGAAGCAGAACAAATAGGCTTGAATATACAGCATCTAGATTAACAGATGATAAGACTAACTTTACAGAGCTTCTTTCAAAGACAGAGGATGTAGACCTAGAAGAGATTTATACAGAGTTTAATGCCCAATATGCAGTTTATCAATCAGCACTTCAGGCTACTTCAAAAGTTATTATGAATACGTTGGCAGACTTTTTAAGATAATATAATTGTGGAGTTGTACCAGGGTTTAGAAAAGTGAAGGATAGCTTTTCTAAACCTTTTTATTAGTACATTAGCAGATCACTGGAGAAATATTACTATTAAGTTTTACTCAAGTTGGCACTTGTAAAATTTTGTATATTATTATGAAGTGGTGTCAGGCTTTATTAATTATAGTATAATAACCCTATATAGAATGAGAGAGGGATGAATAGAAATGAAAATAAATACAAGAAACTTTGGAGATATAGAAATACAAGGAGAAAAAGTCATTACTTTTAAGGAAGGTATACCAGGTTTTGAAGATTTAAAAGAATTTATTTTAATAGAAGAAAAGGATAGTGTGTTTCATTACCTACAGTCAGTAGAAGATGAACAGATCTGCTTTGTTATTGCGGATCCTTATTACTTCAAAAAAGACTATAAACCTACTATTAAAGAAAGTTACTTTGAAAAGTTAGGTGGAGGCGATAATGAAGTTTTTTCTTTATATGTAATAGTTACGTTAAAAGATCAAGTAGAAAACAGTACGTTAAACTTGGCAGGTCCACTACTTATTCATGTAGAAAATAGACAAGGGGTACAAGTTATTACTGAAGATGCAGACTATACAACAAGACATAAGCTACTCGATCTTATAAAGGAAAGGAGCTGATAATATGTTAGCTTTAACACGCAAAAAGGATGAAGCTATTATAATAGATAATAATATAGAGATTAGAATTATAGATGTGCAAGGAGATAAAGTAAAACTAGGCATATCAGCACCTAAAGATATTAGTATTTACAGAAAAGAAATTTATGTAGAAATTCAAAAGAGCAATACTGAGTCTGTTATTGTGAATAGCCAGCAGATTAAGCAGATGGAACAAAGAATTATGAGAGAAAATGAAAATCGTGTAAAGGAGATGGGGAATGACACATAATTATTTGATGCCCAAATATATGACAAGATTCCAATGTATTGGTCCGACGTGCGAAGATACTTGTTGTAACGTAGAGTGGAGTATTTTTCTTGATAAAAAAACAACTATGCAATATTTGAATTGTCCACAAGATAGTGTGCGAAACATAGCCAAAAGGACTATTAATATAAATAAGAATGATAAGCTACAATATGGGACAATGGGTAGTAAAAAAGAAGGTGATAGCCTATGCGGTTTTTGCAATAAAGAAGGATTATGTGAGGTACATGCAAAACTAGGTGAAAAAGCACTCTCGGTAACATGCTATACATATCCTAAAATTGTTAATATTATCAATGGTCAGAGGGAATTATCAGCACAGTTATCTTGCCCAGAAGTAGCTAGGCTTATATTACTAGAGGAAGATAGCCTTGAGTTTATTGAAGATAAACTTGAGTTTGATGATGGAAAGTTATCTGTGAGTGTTAACATTAATACATCTAATATTTTCAACTGTAAAGAACATGAAAAAATATTTTGGGATTTAAGGTTACTTATTATAAGAATAATAAGTAGTAGATCTTATTTGATTGAGGATAGATTAGTTTATCTAGGTATTTTACATAATAAACTTCAACCAAGTATACAAGGAGAAGACTATATACAAGTACAGAAGATTATAGCATCATATACCGAGCAGTTAGATAGTGGAGAAGTCATAGACTTTGGAAAAATTAAACCAGATGTTAACTTAAGCTTAGATATTATTTTAAAAGTTATCAATAATATTTTAAAAAATAATACAGGTAGATTTAAAGATTATGCAGATATCACAGAGAAAGTTATGAAGGGAATAGGAGGGGAAAATGGAATTACCTCATCCTCGTATTATAATGCCAAAGATGAATGGTCTAAAGTTAAACATAAGTTTAACCTACTGCTAGAGAATTATTTGGTGCAGCAACTGTTTAGTACTTTATATCCTATTAATATCTATGAACAAAATAATAATTTATTTGTAAGCTATTTTATACTTGCTTTTAAATTTATACTTATAAAATTTAATATAATAGGTTTAAATAATTACTACAAAAACAGATTAGAGGAACAACGTATTGTTGAAATGATAGCTAGATTTAGTAAAGTAATCGACCATGATAAAAATTATCTAAGTTTTATGAAAGCTGAATTTGAGAAAAACAATATACTGAAGCTTTCTTATTTAATAATGATAATAAAAAATTAATTTTAAAAATCTATAAAGTCCTATAAAATTAAGCCGATATAAATAGTGAAAAAGAAGTTAAATGGCCAAATAACTTTTGATTTTTAAAATAAGGGCATGGATGCTCATATAAACTCAAGGAGGAATTTATTATGGTAATTAACCACAATATGCAAGCAATCAACTCACACAGACAATTAGGTGTTAACTCAGCAGCACAATCAAAAGCTACAGAAAAATTATCATCAGGACAAAGAATTAACCGTGCAGGAGATGACGCAGCTGGACTTGCTATCTCAGAAAAGATGAGGGCTCAAGTTAGAGGTCTTAACCAAGCATCAAGAAATGCTCAAGATGGTATTTCTCTTATCCAAACGGCAGAGGGTGCTATGGATGAGATGCATGGTATGCTACAACGTATAAGAGAACTTGCGGTTCAATCTGCAAATGGAACTAACACTGATACTGACAGAACTGCTCTTCAAGCAGAAGTTGGACAATTAATTAGTGAAATAGATTCAATTTCTACTAGAGCAGAATTTAACAGTATGAAGTTAATTGATGGTAGTTTTGATAGTGTTTTCCAAATAGGTGCTAATACTGGTCAAACAATTGCTGCGAAAATTTCAAAAGTTGATGCAACTGAACTTGGTGTAAATGCTGTAACTATTGCAAACTCAGCAGACGCATCAACTGCTATTGGAACAGTTAATACTGCTATTAATAATTTATCAACAGTTAGATCAAACCTTGGTGCTATTCAAAACAGACTTGAGTATACAACTAGAAACTTAAATAACTCAGCTGAAAACCTACAAGCTGCTGAATCACGTGTTCGTGATACAGATATGGCTAAAGAAATGATGAATTTTACTAAGACAAATGTACTTAACCAAGCTGCTCAAGCTATGCTTGCACAAGCTAACCAGTTACCAAACCAAGTACTTCAATTATTAAGATAATTAATATATACAAAAAGAGCTGAGAAATTTCTCAGCTCTTTTTGTATATATTAACAAGTGTGAAAAACATTGGGGGTATGTAGCCTGAAAAAGGGCGATTTTAAGAAAGCCTCTAAAAGAGGGTATTTTTTTGA
>CALJTN010000301.1 GCA_937976175.1 uncultured Clostridiaceae bacterium
TAATAAAGGTTAAAAGTCAGAATGAACTAGGATCAATGGGAAACAATTTAAATAAAATGACTAATAACTTAAGGGCATTGGTGGAAAAAATTACTGAAAGTTTAGAACAGGTAGTAGCAACATCAGAAGAACTTACAGCAAGCTCTGAGCAAACACAACAATCAGCACAGCAGGTTTCTGAGGCTATTCAGCAGGTAGCCATTGGTAGTGGAGAGCAGGTTGATATAACAAATGATACAACAAAAATTGCAGAAGAAATATTTACAGGTATGGAACAGATATCAAATAATATACAAACAGTAACAAATACTTCTTTAGAAGCATTTAAGAGGGCAGAAAAAGGTAATGATGTAGTTTCTTCGGCTATAGAACAAATGAATACTATTAGCGACAAGGTAGCTACATCTTCAGAGGCTGTGTCAATACTTGGACATAAATCAAAAGAAATTGGAAGTATAGTAGCATTAATAACTTCTATTGCTGGGCAGACAAATTTATTAGCACTAAATGCAGCTATTGAAGCAGCAAGA
The DNA here is from genome assembly GCA_937976175.1 of uncultured Clostridiaceae bacterium. Lineage (GTDB taxonomy): Bacteria > Bacillota > Clostridia > Clostridiales > Clostridiaceae > Clostridium_AD. The sequence goes on from CALJTN010000301.1 coordinate 531, forward strand.
GCCGGTGAACAGGGAAAGGGTTTCGCAGTGGTAGCTGATGAGGTTAGAAAATTGGCAGAACAATCTGCAGCATCAGCTGGAAACATATCAAGCTTAATAAATGAGATCCAAAAGGAAATAGTAAATGCTGTTAAGGCTATGGAGAACGGTACCATTGCAGTTAAGGATGGTATAAGTATGGTAAATCAGGCAGGCAAATCTTTTGGAGAGATATTAGAGGATGTAAATTATATAGCTGCTCAAATGCAGGATGTGTCCGCAGTTACAGAAGAAATAGAGGCAGGGACACACAATATGCTAGGGGCGATTGAAAATGTAGCTAAGATTTCCACTGAGTCTTCAGGAAATGCTGAAAATGTAGTAGCAGCCTCAGAAGAACAGACAGCACTAATGAAAGAAGTGGCTAATGCTGCAGAAAATTTAACAGACATGGCTGTAGAACTTCAAAGCTTAATGAGCAATTTCAGAGTATAGTTTTCAGTTAGGAATAAAAACAAGTCAAATTAGAGCTATAGGACTTAATATTATAAGAAGGTATATATTATGCAAAGATTAGTTGCATAATATATACCTTTCTTTTTATCTGTTTTCTGCAAGAAGTAAGTCTACCATTGCACCATAGCTTTTTATTCCAGCTTCTTGATTTTGAGCCTTAAGATAAGTATCATTAATTTTATCTCCAACTTTTTCTGCAAGGCCAGAATAACTTTTCCAGAATTCCTTATTGTACATGATATCATTAACTGTACCTTCACAACAAGTTAAAACCAATTTTTTATAACTTTCAGGATCACTTTTCTTTAGGGCTTCAAATGAATAGGATAATGCTGCAAGTATTCCTGAATATTGAAAATTTACATCTGGATGGTTTATACAAACTATGTATGCAATATAGTTTGCTTCATCTTCCTTGGCAAAGCCTCTTTGATGAGCCATTTCATGAGCCGTAGTAAAGGGCAGAAAAGAAACAGGTTCTGACATATTAACATTTGCTTCGTTGGTAAAAGGAAAATAAAAACCTGTAAGTCCCGTATAGCACATAGGGGTGGATAACAATATGGCTTTAGGGGTTCCATAGTTACCTTTTAACTTAGCATATTGTAGACCGGCTTTATCATATCCTAAGTGAGCAGTTTCAAGAATATGTTTTCTATTATAGGGAAGTTTCATTACACCATATTCATCTTCATTTATTTTTTCTCTTAGTGCATTTGAACTTGCTATAAGTCTTTCGCAAAGCTCAGTAAGCTCCTTTGAAGAAGAATTACGTACGTTTAACTGAAATATTTTATCAAGTGTAAGCCTTTGATAATTAAATCCCCACAAAAGCTGGAAGGAAAAATATATTAGTCCTGCTGCAGCAAGGATATTTAAACAGAAGTTTTTTAAAACCCTAAGTCTTTTATTTTTGCATCGGTATAGGTCTAAAACTGTTTTTAGAATATACCATAAGATGAAAGCTACAAAGGATATAAGCATAAATTCTGAAAGAGAAAAAGGTAAAAATCCTGTAAGGGCACTTAAAGCATTAGCAATTATTTTATACAAGAAAGAGGAATAAAACTCCTCTATGAAATATGGAAACATTGTAGAAACTTTAGAAAGAATAATACCTAAGGGTAAAAGTAAAATTAAAAATAATCGAGTCTTAAATGAAAATTTCTTCAAAATAACACCTTCTTTTTATATTTATATTTCCTTCTCTTTTAGTAAGTCTCTGATTTCAGTTAGCAGCAATTCTTCATTTGATAGCTTAGGTAGAGCTACTTCTTTAGTTTCTTTTTTTCTAATAGAGGTTATAGCTTTTACAAATATGAAAAGTGAAAAGGCAATTATTAAGAAGTCCATGATAGCTTGAATAAATGACCCATATTTAATGGATACAGCAGCACCACCAGCAATAGATGAAGGCATATCAAATTTTAAATTAGCGAAGTTAATACCACCTATTAGTATACCAAGTATAGGCATTATGAGATCATTTACTAAAGAGGTAACTATTTTAGAAAATGCAGCACCTATAACAACAGCTATTGCTAGATCTAAAACATTTCCTTTAAGAGCAAATTGTTTAAATTCTTTTAACATACATTGAGCACTTCCCTTCTCCAATATATTCTACCAATTTACAGATAAATTATCAAAAGATTTTCTGAGAATAATATAGATTTATAAATTGTAATGTCCTAAAATCTTATAACTTCCAGAGTTGACATAAAAAAATATTTTTGATAGAATACTAAGAACACATAATTATAGAGACGATGATGAGAAGAGTACATATAGTGATTTTTTTACAGAGAACTCCTATTTGCTGAGAGGGAGAAGAAATTGTTTATGGAAAAAGGCCTCTGAGTTTCACATTGAGCCTAATTTTTAGGGGTAGACTGTGCCGGGAGCTCCCGTTATAGAGCTATAGTATAAGCATTATTTTAACGATATTTTAAAAATCGTTAAGGAAACTACTTTAGTGGATTTTAATGCCGTACTCGATAAGTTCAATATGGTGACATATTGATAAACTGGGGTGGTACCACGGAATTATATACTCTCGTCCCCAAGACTATAAGTCTTGGGGGTGAGAGTTTTTTTATCTTTTTTGCAACCTGGTATCTGAGGTTTTATGAGGTTGTATGAGATTTTATGTCAAATTGAAAGTAATGTTGATAGCTTTTAATAGTTGACAGTGCAATTGTGAAGCAATTCTAAAAATATTATTAATAAAAAAGGTGGTATTATTATGTTTAGAGATTATGTTAATATTGAAAATTTAAAAACTATTATGTCAGATGCAAATGAGTTTGTTGTAGAGCGAGTTAAAAAACTAAATGAACTTATGGAACAAGGGGTAAACCCATATCCTTATAGTTTTGAAAATATAACACACTCTAAAGTTATTACAGATAACTTTGAAAATATAGAGGAAGATAAGTGTTTTACTGTAGCCGGAAGAGTAATGCTTATGAGAAGAATGGGAAAAGTAGTCTTTCTAACCTTAAGAGACCAAGAAGGGGATATTCAAGCATACTTTAATAAAGAAGTTTTGGGAGAGGAAAAGTTTGATTTCTTAAAGCTTATTGATATTGGGGATATAGTTGGAGTAGAGGGTACTGTTTTTAGGACAAAAACAGGAGAAATAACCCTAAGATCAAGGAATGTTACTATGCTATCAAAATCCATAAGACCATTACCAGAAAAGTTTCATGGTATTCAAGATGCTGACTTAAAACAAAGACATCGTTCACTAGATATGATTATGAATAATGAAGTAAAAGAAAGATTTATTAAACGTTCAAGAGCCATGGCTGCTATTCGTGAATTCTTAGATGGACAAGAGTTTATTGAAGCAGAAACACCGATTCTAGATACTAAATACGGCGGTGGCGAGGCAAAGCCTTTTGTTACTTATGTAAATGCTATAGATTCTGAAGTATATATGAATGTATCTCCAGAGCTTTATCTGAAAAGACTTATGGTGGGAGGAATTGAAAGAGTTTATACTCTTGGTAGATCCTTTAGAAATGAAGGCATAGATAGAACCCATTACCCAGAGTTTACCCTATTTGAGTGTTACATGGCTTATGCGGATTATACTGATATGATGAAGCTTATGGAAAATCTTTATGATTATGTTTTCACTAAAATAAACGGTTCTACAAAAGCTACTGTTGATGGTGTAGAAATAGACTTTAAAGCACCTTGGAGAAGAGCTACTATGTGTGATTTAGTAAAGGAAGAAACAGGAATAGACGTAGAGCAGATGTCAAGAGAAGAAATAGTTAAAAGTATAAATGAAAAAGGCTTATTATCGGAAAAAATGCAGGAATTACAAGAAGCCTCTAAAGGAGAGCTTATTATAGAGCTATTTGAAGGATACAGTGAAGGGAATCTCATACAACCTACTTTTGTTATTGATTATCCTGCTGAATCTTCACCGCTTTGTAAAGTGCACAGAGGTAA
>CALJTN010000302.1 GCA_937976175.1 uncultured Clostridiaceae bacterium
TCCCAAATAGCCCATTTAGTCTCAAATAACTTCCCCTGAAAACCAAGCATCTCCCAAATTTCTTCGGTCATATGTGGTACGACTGGGTTTAGAAGGATAAGGAAGGTTCTAAACTCTTCCTTTATAATTTTTCCAGCTCCATAAAAGTCATTCACAAGTGACATCATTGTAGCTATGGCTGTATTAAACTTTAGACTTTCATAATCCAAGCTTACCTTTTTTATAGTCTTGTGCATTTTTGTTTCAAATTCTTTTGAATAAGAATCCCCTTCAACTACCATATCCTGAAGCTTCCATACTCTGTCTAAGAATCTTCTGCAACCTTTTAAACCTTGATTTGACCATGCTGCATTAAGTTCAAAAGCACCAATGAACATTTCATAAGTTCTTAAGGCGTCTGCACCAAACTCTTCAACTATATCATCTGGATTAAGTACATTTCCTCTTGATTTAGACATCTTCTCATTGTTCTCACCAAGTATCATACCATGAGAAGTTCTCTTCTGATATGGTTCTGATTTACTAACTAAGCCAAGATCATAAAGAAACTTATGCCAGAATCTTGAGTACAGTAAATGTAGTGTTGTATGCTCCATTCCACCATTGTACCAATCTACAGGTAGCCAGTAATCAAGCTCTTCCTTGCTTGCAAAAACATCATTGTTGTGTGGATCAATATATCTTAAGAAATACCAAGAAGAGCCTGCCCACTGAGGCATAGTATCTGTTTCTCTTTCTGCTTTACCCTTGCATTTCGGACAGGTAGTTTCCACCCAATCTCTTATATTAGCAATTGGCGACTCTCCATTATCTGTAGGAAAATAGTTCTCTACTTCAGGAAGTTTCAATGGAAGTTCATTTTCAGGTATAGGCACGTAGCCGCATTTATCACAATGAACTAGTGGAATTGGATCACCCCAATATCTTTGACGCGAGAATACCCAATCTCTCAGTTTATAGTTAATCTTCTTCTTACCTATTCCCTTTTCTTCAAGCCACTGTATAATATTCTTTTTAGCTTCTACAACTTCTAAACCGCTTAGGAACCCAGAATTAACAAGTTTTCCAGTATTAGATTTGGTAAAGGCTACTTCTTGAACATTTCCGCCTGCAACAACCTCTATGATTGGAAGATTGAACTTCTTTGCAAATTCCCAGTCTCTTTCATCATGCGCTGGAACTGCCATTATAACTCCTGTTCCATAGGACATAAGTACATAATCCGATATCCAAACAGGTATTTCATTTCCAGTAACAGCGTTAACAGCAGTTATTCCCTCTAACGCTACTCCAGTCTTATCCTTTGCAAGCTCTGTTCTTTCAAAGTCTGACTTCTTAGAAGCCCTTTGTCTATATTCTACTATTGCATCCCAGTTCTTAATTTCGACCTTATACTTATCTATAAGCGGGTGCTCTGGTGAAAGAACCATATAAGTTGCACCAAAGAGTGTATCGGCTCTGGTAGTGAATACCCTTAAGATATCATCCTTACCAGTGACCTTGAAATCTACTTCAGCACCCTCTGAACGGCCTATCCAGTTTTTCTGTTGAGTTTTTACTCTATCTATATAATCAACTAAATCAAGATCGTCAATTAACCTATCCGCATATTCTGTGATTTTTAACATCCACTGGCTCTTAACTCTTCTTTCAACTTCACTTCCACAGCGCTCACATACACCATTTACTACCTCTTCGTTTGCAAGACCAACTTTACAAGAAGTACACCAGTTTATAGAGATTTCAGATTTATAAGCTAAGCCTTGTTCAAATAATTTAAGGAATATCCATTGAGTCCACTTGTAATAGTTTGGATCAGTAGTATTAATTTCTCTTCTCCAATCAAAGGATAAGCCTAATGACTTACACTGCTTCTTAAATCTAGCCACATTGCTTTCTGTAACTATTCTTGGATGAACTTTATTTTTTATAGCAAAGTTTTCTGTGGGAAGACCAAAAGCATCCCATCCCATTGGATAGAGCACATTGTAGCCTTCAAGTCTTCTCTTTCTTGCTATTATATCAAGAGCTGTATAAGGTCTTGGATGACCCACATGAAGACCCTCTCCTGATGGATATGGGAATTCTACAAGAGCATAATACTTTGGCTTTACCTTGTCATAGCTAGTTTTAAATGCTTCCATTTTATCCCACATATCCTGCCACTTCTTTTCAATGTTTTGAGGTGAATATTCCTTTGTCATACATTTTCCTCCTTTTTAATGTCGTGCTAGAAATTTAAATGTCAATCACGTACAAAATTTACAAAAAAACACCCCTTCGTCTCTGTTAGAGGCGAAGGGGTTCGCGGTACCACTCTAATTGATGTAATCCTCTGGTGTAAATTAATACACAAAACTATAGCAATACATCCACTTAAAAATATAACGGCTTTCACCGGTTAGAATTAATAAGAAAGCTTAATTCATTCTAACAACTCCGAGACGAGTTCAACAATCCTTCCATATTACCTTCCACCAACCGGTAACTCTCTTAAAGCAATGATTATTTACTACTTCTCTTCACAGTTTTTAACTATACATAATTATTATGTAATATTTGTATTTATTATTATATCATATTTTAAGAGCCTTAATCAATAATAAAATAAGAAAAAGCATTACCTATGATATTGAAATCACATGGCATGCTTTTCATTAAGTACATTATAAATGTAGTTTGCTCTGATAGTAGCGTTTATTCTTATATTATACTTTTCGTTAAAGCATACTCTAAAAATAATTACGCCTCTTCTTCTTCAGTTAACTCGTACATTTCCTCAGCTCTAGACATATATAATACTCCATCTAAATGATCAATTTCATGACAAAAAGCTCTTGCTAAAAGCCCAGTGGCTTTATGTGTTACAGGCTTTCCTTTAATGTTAATCCCTTCAACTGTAATATTTGTAGGTCTAACAACTTCCCCTTCGTATCCCAAATAACTCAAACAACCTTCATAATCCTTTTCTGATCCTGACTGTGCTGTTATTTTAGGATTTATAACTATTATTGGTTCGCCCTCTTCTTCTCCTAAATCAATTAAGATAACTCTTTTTAAAACACCTATTTGTGGAGCTGCAAGGCCTATTCCATTACCCTCATAAAGTGTGTCCATCATATCATCAATTAAATTTAAGATTTTTCTGTCTACTTTTTCAACTTTTTCACAAACTGTATTAAGGCGTTTGTCCCCGTATTGTAAAATTTGTTTAACTGCCATATTAATTCTCCCTTTCCTTATGTTAACCATATTTCAGAAGGCAAGTCCTCCATTTCAAGAAGTGGAGGACACTTCAACATATTTAGTTTATTACATTTAATATTCTATTATAAATAACTATATACATCAACCTAAATTATAAAAAAAAATTAAGGTGTCTTAAAACACCTTAATTTTATACTATGGCTGTGCTAATTCTCTTTGCTTATCTGCCAGCTCTTGAGCTTTTTCCATCATGCTCTTAACCTTCATAAGTCTAGTTAAAGCTCCTCTTTCATTTTCACCAAGTTTCATTCTTATATACTTTATAGTTTCTTGAAGTTGCGGTATTGTCATATATTGAAGAGCATTAACTCTTCTTCTAGTTTTTTCAATCTCGTCTGCCATAAGCTGACAAGATTTTTCTACTTCCGCAAGTTCTAAAAGCATTGGTAAAATTAAGTATAGCTTTTCTATAGCTACATCAAGGTCTGCTGAGGTACTAGCAAATCCGTAGGGATATATGCTGCCAGGGTCATCTTCTAATTTCCTTTTAAACTTCATAATGGGAACATTAACACTCATAACATTTTTTGTTTCAACTTCCACAGAAATACTTTCTTTTGGATAAGCAATGGCTTCCTCTAGAAATTCTGAAGACATTAATGCACTTGCCATAACAAAATCCTTAAAAGAGCTTTGTAACTCATCTTCTACTCTCTTTCTAAGTTCATTGTTATGTTTTATAAGGTCAATGAATCTTCTCATAAGTTCATCTTGTTTATCTTTTAATAGCTTATGTCCACGAGTGGCTGTAACTAATCTTTTTTTAAGTTTAGACAGCTCCATTCTAGTTGGATTAACATTTAACCTTGCCATGTTTACTCACCCTCTTCATTAGGTAAGTACTTTTCAAGATATTCATCTCTGATTCTCTTAAGTTCAGTTCTTGGAAGTATAGATAAAAGCTCCCATCCTAAATTTATTGTTTCCTCAATAGTTCTATTAGTTCCGAACCCTTGGGATACATAACGCTTTTCAAAAGCCTCTGCAAACTTTGCGTAAGATTTGTCAGCATCAGATAAGGCTGATTCTCCTAAAATAACAGCTAACTCTTTTGCTTGTTTACCTTGAGCATAGGCAGCAAACAATTGGTTCATTGTATCAGCATGATCTTCTCTAGTTTTATCCTTACCAATACCTTTATCCTTAAGTCTTGATAATGAAGGTAGAACATCTACTGGAGGCATAATGCCTTTTTTATAAAGTTCTCTGCTTAAAATAATCTGTCCTTCAGTTATATATCCTGTTAAGTCAGGAATTGGGTGTGTTTTATCATCTTCTGGCATTGTAAGTATAGGTATTTGAGTTATTGAACCTTCAAGTCCTTTAATTCTACCTGCTCTTTCATATAATGTAGAAAGGTCAGTATAAAGATATCCTGGATATCCACGTCTACCTGGAACTTCTTTTCTTGCAGCTGAAACTTCACGTAGAGCCTCACAGTAATTTGTAATATCAGTCATAATTACAAGCACGTGCATTCCTCTTTCGTAAGCAAGGTATTCAGCTGTAGTTAGTGCCATTCTAGGTGTAGCTATTCTTTCAATAGCAGGGTCATTTGCAAGATTCATAAATAACACAGTTCTGTCTATTGCACCAGTACTAGTAAAATCATCTACGAAGAATTGTGCTTCCTCGAAAGTTATTCCTATAGCTGCAAATACAACAACAAATTTTGAATCTGAATTTAGTACCTTTGCCTGTCTTGCTATTTGAGCAGCAAGCTCAGCATGTGGAAGACCTGATCCAGAAAACACTGGTAATTTTTGTCCTCTAACTAAAGTATTAAGTCCATCTATAGCAGAAATACCTGTTTGAATAAACTCTGACGGATAGTCTCTCGCTACAGGGTTTATTACTTCTCCATTTATATCTACTTTCTTATCAGGAATAATTTTAGGTCCACCATCTTTAGGTCTACCTAGTCCATCAAAGACTCTTCCAAGCATATCTTCCGAAACGCCAAGTTCTAGTGGTCTTCCTAAGAATTTAGCCTTACTACCCTTTAAGTTAATACCTGCAGAACTTTCAAATAACTGAACCATTGCTTTATCTTCATTTATTTCAAGTACTTTTCCATGACGAATTTCACCAGTCTGTAGTTCTATTTCTACTAGTTCATCATACCTTACACCTTGAACTTTCTCTACAACCATTAAGGGTCCTACAACTTCGGCCACGGTTCTGTATTCTTTAATCATTAACAACCCCGCCTTCCGTTATTAATTTTTCTGTTTCTTTTGATAAGTCTATATATATATCATCAATTTTTGACATTTGATCTTCTGAAATATATTTAGCTCTTGCTATTTTATCTCTTACTGCCATTTTTAATATTTTATTTAAATAAACTCCTGAAGTTAATGCTCTCTCAGCTTCAACTTGGAAAGCTAAAACTAATTTTAACATTTTATATTGTTTAGCCAAAGATGAATAAGTATCAACCTCATGGAATGCATTTTGTTGTAGATAATCTTCTCTAATAGATTTTGCAACTTCTAATTTTAATCTATCCTTTTCAGAAAGAGCATCAATACCTACAAGTCTTACTATTTCATCAAGATTTGCCTCTTCTTGCAGAATTGCCATAGCTTTAACTCTAAGCTCTGACCAGTCCTCTGCAACATTATTATTCATCCAATTACCTATTTTATCTAAATATAGTGAATAAGAGTCTAGCCAATTTATTGCTGGGAAATGCCTTCTATAAGCAAGTTGTGCATCTAGTCCCCAAAATACTTTAACTATTCTTAATGTAGCTTGAGTAACTGGCTCTGATAAATCTCCACCTGGAGGTGATACTGCACCAATAACTGTAAGTGCCCCTACTCTTTCCTCTCCACCAAGACAAACTACCTTTCCCGCTCTTTCATAAAAATCAGCTGCACGGGAACCTAGGTATGCTGGATACCCCTCATCACCTGGCATTTCTTCAAGTCTTCCTGACATTTCTCTTAGTGCTTCAGCCCAACGAGAGGTAGAATCTGCCATTGCTGCTACGGAATATCCCATATCTCTAAAGTACTCTGCAATAGTTATACCTGTGTAGATAGACGCTTCTCTAGCTGCAACTGGCATATTAGAAGTATTGGCTATTAACACTGTTCTTTTCATTAGAGATTCACCAGTTTTTGGATCTTTAAGTTCTGGGAATTCATTTAAAACGTCAGTCATTTCGTTACCACGCTCACCGCAGCCTATGTAAACAACTATCTCAGCATCTCCCCATTTTGCAAATTGATGCTGAACCACAGTTTTTCCACTTCCAAAAGGACCTGGAACACATGCAGTCCCACCTTGAGTTACCGGGAAGAAAGTATCTATTACTCTTTGCCCAGTGATTAGTGGAGCTTCTGGATTTAATTTTCTAGCATAGGGTCTTCCACGTCTTACTGGCCATTTTTGCATTAAGGTAATTTGCCTAATACCTGATTCTGTTTCCACTTCTGCTACTACTTCGTCTACAGTAAACTCACCTTCTCTTATAGAAGTTATAGTTCCCTCGATTCCGTTTGGTATCATTATCTTTTGAGTGATAACACTAGTTTCTTTAACTGTACCTATGGCGTAACCAGCTGAAACTTTATCCCCCACCTTAGCCGTAGCAATAAAATCCCATTTTCTTGTTCTACTTAAAGATGTAACACTTACACCTCTTGTTAAGTAATTACCAGCTATTTCTCTTATTGCATCAAGAGGTCTTTGAATACCATCAAACATAGATTCAAGAAGACCTGGTCCAAGTTCTACACTTAGGGGTTCTCCAGTAGATACTACTGGGTCTCCTGGTCCTAGACCTGATGTCTCTTCATATACTTGAATGGCGGCTTTATCTCCTCTCATTTCGATAATTTCGCCAATAAGACCTTTGTCTCCAACTTTAACTACGTCATATATATTAGCTTCATCCATGTCTTTTGCAACAACTAACGGACCTGAAACTTTTACAATTTTACCGATTTTCAAGTTATCTCCCTACCTTTCTATAAAATATTTACGCCCACTGCTTTTTCTACATTATCTCTAATTCTCTGCATGCCTATATTTAGTGAGCCTTGATTGCTTGGTATTAATATAACGGCAGGAAGCATCTGTCTGTTATATCGTTCTATAGTTTCATCTAAATCCTTAGCTATCTGTTCCGTAACAAATATGACTGCATAATTGCTTACCGCCATTTTATCTATAGCTTTTCTAGCTTCTTCAACTTCAATAACAGGATATACGTCAATTCCAAGAGCTTTGAAAGCAAGTATTGAATCTTTATCTCCAACTACTCCTACTTTATGCATAAACATCACGCACCCTTTCTCTTATAACATCCGTATTAACATTGTTTAGTTTCCCAACCATAATTATCCTTATTATTTTAATTTCTGTTTCCTTTGCTGAGACATACGCAAAAACTGGCTCAGGTCCAAAAGTTACATATTTAGCATCTTTTAAAGCCTTCATAATATAATTTTCTGAAAACTTTTCAAGATCTGAAAGTTTACCAGTTTTTATATACTCTTCAAGGCCTAATCTTACAACTTCTCCATACTTTGAGGACGAGAATTTAGCTGCCATGTTTTCAAGCGGCTCATCAAAGGCTCTTACCAAACTGCCGCTATCTACTTCTCCACCTTCAAGCATAACTTCCTTTAAAAACTTCACATTTTTTTGTTGTTTCTTTAATCTAATAATTGACTTTATATTAGAAAAATCCACATTTTTCTTAATATAATCAACTATAAAATCAACTTTTGTTTCTCTTGCCCTAGCTAACATGTCTATATACATATATTGATCTAAAATAATATCTATCTTTTGAGGATCTTTTAGTTCATGGTAGACTTTTTCTACTTCAAGTATACCTTCTCTCATCTTAGGGTTTAATTCCTTATACTCCATGGTAGTTATATAAAGCTTTAATTTCTCTACATCAACTGTACCAACTGGAATTAGCATATGAGAAAAGTCCTTATCTAAAGCCCTTGCTTTTAGCATTACCTTAATATTATGATAATCATATTTCAAGCTCATAATATCTACTATAACAGGGTCTGGAGAAATTTTATACATAAGGGAATATACTCTATTTAACTCCTCTTTAAGTAATATATCATAGTCCTCTGGTCTTTTTACATTGCCCATCAAACTTGCATATTCAGTTTCCTGCAAGATTTTAAGCACTTCGTCAGCCGAGTTACTATCAATCATTCTCTCAATCTTTACTTTATTAAGGAGCCTTGTTTCTAATACTCTTAGCCTAGCCACAGCCTGTGTAAAATTCATCTTATCCATATATGGCTATCCTCCTTGTTTTGTTCCAGAGTAGATAATAATTGTAATCTTTATCTACTCCTTACATTTAATTGAATAGTTTTGTAACAATTTCCGATTCAAGCTCATTTCTTAAGGAATTTATTAGGCTTTCAAAAGTATTGTTAATCTCTATACCATTTTTAAGTACTATAAATCCACTTTGTATGTTCCGTGAGTCGGAACTCAACTTTATTTCTCCTATTTTTCCCAAAGCTTTTAGTTCTGTGTTTATTTCTTCTAGATACCAGTCACTTATAACACTTATATATTTCCCAGGAAGTATAATTTCTTCATCCCCAGCTATAGGCATTGATAATAAATACCTTTTTACAAGTTCTAAATATTCTTCTTGGTTTATTGCTGAAAGTTTCCCTAGCGCTTCTGCAAATACATTATCAATGACCTTTTGCATAGCTACTAGTTTTTCATTTCTAGCCGTTAACTGAGCGTTTGATATAATTCTTTGTTTTAATGTATTAGCCTCAGTTTTAGCTTTTTCTAGCATTTGGCGCTTTAGCACCTCTGCTTCTTTTACTTTACTTTCTATAGTTAAAATTTCATTGCCCTTAGCTTCTTTCAATATAGCATCTGCTTTAATTTTAGCATCTCCTATTATTTTAGACGTTAAGTTTTCTAGGTTTGACATATATCCACATCCTCTAACTTCTTAGTTTTAAAATTAGAATGTTCTGCTTACTAATATTATTGAAACAACGAATGCTAAAATCGCGTATGTCTCAACCATTGCTGCTAGTATGATAGCTTTTGTATTATGTTCTGGGTTTTTAGCTAGTATTGCTATACCAGCAGCTGCTGTTTTAGCCTGAGCTATTGCTGAATATAAACCTACAAATGCTATTGGTAAGCAAGCCATAAGTAAGTATGCTCCCTTATCTAAAGTCATTCCAGTAGCGAGTTTTGGCAATACCATAAGTCCTATAACGAAACCATAAAGACCTTGTGTACCTGGTAGTAATTGAAGAATAAGGGCCTTACCAAACTTTTCTGGTTCCTCAGTTGTAAGTCCTGCTGCTGCCTGACCAACTATACCTACAGCTCTTGCTGATCCTATTCCTGGTAAAATTACCGCTAAAGCCATTCCTAGTGCCGCAAAAACATATCCACCATTTGCAGCCATAAATTCCATCCATGTCATAATTAATTCCTCCTCAAATTTGTTTTTATTTTTTTACAGTAATATATTCATTCTTTGGTTTAAATGCTTTGAAGGCTTTTCCTCCACCTTCATAAAACTTACTAAAATATTCTACATATTGAAGTCTAGCACTATGAACATAAGCTCCTAATGCACTTAATAATAAATTAAACATTTGTGCTCCCACAAATATAAACACACCAAAAATAATATTAAATGGTGAAGGTATCATTTCAATAAGCATATTGAAAGCTGATGCTATAAATCCACCTGCAAGTCCTAGCGCCATAAGTCTTGAGTATGAAACCAAGTCCCCTACGTAGGCAGATATACCATATAAACCGTAAAGTCCTGCACCAAGTTTTGCACCAATACCTTTACTTGCTCTTCCTTGAGTTAATACAAGTCCAACCATTCCTATTATCATAACCCATTTACCTATATTGATTGCACCTGGACTTAGACCCATCCATCCGCCACCTAGTAATATAAATGCTCCAGTTAATGATAAGTACCATGTCAAAACATCGTAAATAGCATCCATTGGTCTACCATCTCTAATTAGCATGTAGCCTTTAACTCCAAGACCAAAATAAATTTGGAATACACCAATTATTATAGATCCAATAAGTATTAGCATTAAATCTTGTTCAGGCTTTATTAAGCTATTAAATACAATTAGATTCCCAAAGAAACTTCCATAAACAATACCTGCCACTGTTGTTGGTATACTTAATAATAAGAAGAACTTAGCAAACTTTCGTTGCCCTTCGTCTAAATTAAATTTCTTTAATGCAAGAGCTGCAGCTACGAACATTACTATGCCATATCCAATATCAGCCAGCATCATTCCAAAGAACACCATATAAAAGGGCATCAGTAGAGGTGTAGGGTCTATCTCTGAATACTTTGGTAAACTATACATTGATGTTATTGACTCAAAAGGTTCTACCAATGAATTGTTCTTTAAAAGTATAGGTACAGTCTCATCTTGCTTATCTGCCTCTTTTATCTCCAAATAGAAATCTTCTCTTGCTATGGACTTCACTTTACTTTCTAACTCTTTAGAGAACTCTGTGGGCACCCAGCCTTCTATAGCAATTACACTATTAGTTTTCAAGAAATTTCTACAAGCGGTCGCTTTTATATGTTTATTGGATAAATATTCATGTACTATTTTAAAATCTTGTACATACTGACAGTCATGCTTTATTTCCACATTTATTCTTTCTTCATCCTTAGCCATTGCCTCTAATTTTTCGTTAAAGCTTTTTACCAGCTCAGCTGGACTTCCATCATACTTTAAGTTAATTGCATTGAAGCTATTAAGTTTAAGTATTTCTTTAGCTTTATTTTCATATTCCTTATATATTAGGACAATTATGTTTATTTCATCTTTTACTTCACTAACCACTTCTAAGTATGCATATGGAATTTCGCTTTCAAACTTTTCTCTAAAAGCATTTTTAAAAGCTTTTGGCAATGACCCCATGAGAAATATTGAAGACTTTAGTGATTTTAAATCATTAAATGTAGTGTCTAATGGAACCCAAGGAGTTAACACTTCTATTTCAGAATTAATTTTAGCTTTTTCATTCTTAATATCAATTAAAGCATTATCTTTTTCCTTTAGTCTTTCATATATTTCTTCATAGTTTGATTTTTCAGCTAAAGCTTCTAACTCTTCATAATTTAATAAAGTTTTACCCTTGACTAAAGATTTTATAGCACCTTCTTTTTCTGAGTGCTTTATTAACAGTTCAAGGGCGAATTTTACCTTTGCTTGCTCGCCTTCTAAGTAGGAAACTTTTTCATTTTCTGAGTCTTTTACAAGCGATTGTAGATGTTCTTCTTCACATTGTTGTAAATTTAAGAATTGAACATTTTCAAATCTGTGAAGGCTATCTAGCAAAGCTTCTTTTTGTGATTCAAAGGCAAACAATGTAAATTTACTCATTTTAACTATTGCCATTATTTTTCACTATCCTCTCAACCACTGCGTTAACAGCCCTATCAAATCTCTCACTTTCTAAATTTAGTATATTATCTACCTCTACTTTACCTTTTTCAAAAATTGGTTCGGAGTCTTTTCTACCTTCATCTTTAGCATTTTCAATAATCTTTTTTGTTTCTTCTCTTGTAGCATCCAAAACCTTTTTGTACTGAACCTCAGCTTCAATTTCAGATCTTTTTAATATATCCTTACTATCTGAAATTGCCTTACTTAGAATATCCGCTGCCTGTTCCTCTGCTTCTTTTATACTTTTCATTGCCTCTAATGCCAAAATATCACCACCTTTTTCTAATAACTAACTATATTAGGTATAGTTTAATTATTAATATTTTATGTAGTATTGATTACAACTTGATTATACTTATTTTTAGCACAAATTTCAACTTCTTTTTTTTGAAAATTAACAAATATTCATAATGTTAACTCACTTTTGTGTCACAAAAGCTACCTTTAAAGGTACTTATAGTATTTTTTGAAGTTTACTTACTTTAATCTTTCATATTACAAACTACAATATAAGCTATATACTTTATACTATTTTCATGATTAATAACATAAATTAAATAACTAGGTCTTTCACCTACAGTACTATTATGTATCTAATTTCAAATATTAATCATAGAATCCATACTGAGGTATTATATGATTTACGTCTTAAACCCATATATTATTTAGCTCTTTTAGTTTTTGCTAATAAGAAAAAAAGATACATCTAATATGTTATCTGCATTTCCCTCATCAAAAATTAAATAAAACTCGCCTTCACTTATTTCTCCATCATTCAAAAATTTAATAATATCTATTTTAAAATTTTCTAAATGATAGTCCCTATAAGGTATTTTTATATCACCTTTTTTTTCTGAGTCCCTTAAACCTCTTTCAATACTCTTACTAAAATCCCTTAAAAGGAAATCAGGCATCCATTTTTTCTTATTATGTTTCAAATAATCAAACTTAACAATTTCTTTTAAAATTTTATTATCACCTCCAAGAACTTCATCGTTAAATTCTAAAAATACTTTATAATACTCCACAGAAGATATACTTCTACTTAGATAACCTCTATCATAAAAAAATGTGCCCAGGCTTAAATAAAAATCAAAAACATTTTTGAATTTAGGAGTAAAGTAGTTTAATATAGTTTTGAATTTTTGGGAATTGTAATACTTATCCACCATCTCTTCAACTCTTTTTAAAAGTATGATTTCCTCATAACTTATATCCTTAGTTTTAAGCACTTCGTAAGGGGTATAGTTTGAGTGTACAATTCCCCACTTCTCAACTTCGTCTTTCATAGGGGACCCTTTTAATATTTTTAGGAATCCAAGCTGTATTTCGTCAGGTTCTATGGTGTACAAATCATTAAAAGACTTTTTAAAGGATTCAAAGTTTTCCCCTGGAAGCCCTGCAATTAAATCTAGATGCTGTTTTATGTTACTATGTTTACTTATCTCCATTACCTGTTTTTTTATATCCTCAAAAACTACAAATCTATTTATATTTTTTAATACTTCATCATTTGTAGTTTGAACTCCAACTTCAAATTGAAATCTACCTTTTGGGGCCTTCTCTAAAAGTTTAAGCTGCTTATGGTTTAATATATCCGCCGATATTTCAAAGTGAAAAGTAGTCTGTGTATCTAAGCTCATTAAGTATTCCCAAATTCCCATGGCAAATTCGTCCTTACAATTAAATGTTCTATCAACAAATTTAATAAGTCTCACGTTTTTATCTATTAAAAATTTCAAATCCCTTTTAACCCTTTCAAGGTCCATGAATCTAACTCCACGTATAGTCGAAGAAAGACAGTATTTACAATTAAAAGGACATCCTCGTGAGGCTTCAAAATAGATTATTTTATTGCTTAGGTTTTCCTCCATGCTATAGGGGAATACAAGGTCATTTAAATCCATAAGGTTTCTTTTTCCACCATAGTATATTTCCCCATTTTCTTTATAATAGAGTCCTTTAACCTCATTAAGGTTCTTATTGCCCATTATACATTCTATAAATTCTCTGAAGGTTTCTTCCCCTTCTCCCTCAATTAAATAATCTGATAGACTTTCTTTTAAATAATTAGCACTATCAAAGGATACTTCCGGCCCTCCATATAACAGTTTTATATTACTATCTATAAGTTTAACTAAATGAGATATTTGTTTAACGTAATCTTTGTTCCATATATAACAGGAAAAAGCCACTATATCTGCTTTTTCTGATATAATTTCTTGAACAATACGCTCTACCCTATCGTTTATAGAAAACTCTTTTATAAGACACTTATAATTCAAATCCTCAGTAAATGCTTTTAGATACCTAATTGCAAGGTTACTATGTGTAAATTTTGAATTAATTCCAACCAACAATACTTTTATTTTTGATTCCGTCCCCTGCTCAGTTGCTTTCATCTTCTGATTTCTCTCTCCTTCTGCATATCATGTAATAGATATTATCTGAATTTTTTAAAGTTAATACTTCAAAATAAGGCTGTAAAATTTTCATTGTATTTTCTTTTGAACTGTCTTTAAATATGTTTAAATCCTTTATATATATTTGTTTTGTGCTTTTATCCGGCAACACAATCTTTATCTTTGAATTAAAGGTTTTAAAAAAACCTTTATCAGTGTCCCATATATATAGCAATCCGTCTTTTTTTAAAAATTTATATATATCTTGTATTAGCTTACTTCTAGCCTTTGTGAATTTTATACCACTTAAAGTTAGAAATAATGCACAGGTATCATATACGCCCTGCTCTATGCTTCCCTTGGCCTCTTCGCCCTCTAGATACTCTATGCTATTACTCTCATCAGTGTATTGCTTGTATATATTATATATAACGCCATGATTACAAAAACCTATATCTAATAAATCCCCTTTAAAAATTTCTTTCTCTAAACTTATAAAAGCCTCCTTTTTCAATTATTGTCCCCCCTCATTAGGCATATTCAAAAAAATAACTAGTCAGTATGCTAGTCTATTTCGCACCATACTGCGTCGACAGAATCATTGGATAGAACAACTATCCGCAGAATCTGTCTCCTTGTCTGATGCGAAATATCCTTCGCATCTTTGACTTGTTATTTTCTTTCATATGCCTTAAATATAATTTCATGTATTTTACCCTTTTTTTAAGTTATTCTTCAAAAATAAAATAATCCCTCTAAAATAAAGGAATTATTTCTTAATCTCATCATAAAAACTTACCATGAGGCCTGCAGTAGTTTTTTGTGCTCTCTGCACTATAAGGGTAGATATTTTCTTGTACTTATCTTCCTTGTTTTTTATATTTGCATTAGCCATATATGTTTCATTAGCAAATAACGCATTGTTTTTTATATAGTCTTCTATATTATCTTGTTTTATTATTTCATTGAAAATAGGAAAAGAATAGTCACTCATTAATTTACTTATAATCCAAAGTTCAAAATTTCTATGGCTTTTAAGTAAATTATTGTTCACATGTTGAGGAACTGTAGCATCTTGAACTAAATGGCACGCCGCTCCAAAGCAAAACAATGCTTGTTTCACATCTCCTGCTTCCATATACTTCAAAGCACTTTTATAGTATTTATCAAATTCAAATAATGCATTTGAGAATCCATAAAGACCAGTGCCCTTAATGTGATGATAAAAATGATTGGAACTTTTAAAATCTTGGTCTGCCCAAGCAACCCCACCGTTTAGTTCTTTTACGTGTGCTTTATAAAAATTATGAATTTCGCTATATCCCTCATTTTTTAAGATTTCAATAGCTTGAATGTTTATAAATTTGTGAACAGTACAATGGGTTTTCATGACCTTCTTTTTAATTGGATTTATAGTTACCATTAAACCTTTTAAAGTTTTTCCATAAGTAGCTTCAATTTTTTTCTTCAATTTGTTCACCTCTCAATTTAGTATACGCTAAATATACTTTGAAAACACGTTAAAATATATATACTATATTTTAATTCTTTTTGCTTAAACTAACAAGTATACTCACTATTAAAGTTAGTACAACTGTTAATAAGTAATAAAAGAAGATTTGTACTCCCTTTCCCATACCCTTATTCTCATTTTTTTCAATACTAATCAAATATCCATTATTAGAGTCTAATACGCTTAAAGTGTTAAAAAATTTCATACTAGCTATATGTGTATCTTTTGGGAAATTAATTTTTTCTTTAATGGCACTTGATTTGTTTAAACTATATATACTATTATCATTACTTTCATAAAAATATATACAGTCTTTCTCCCCTAATGTTGATTTTTTATCAATTGTTAAAACTACCAAACCATTTACTTCGCTATGCTGATAAATTGGTGCAGGAGGATTTGTTGTAGGGTGTTTATCTAAGATAAAGGGTATGGTACTATTATTTAACCCTTTAAATTTTGGAGAGTTTATTGGATCTCCTCCAGTATAGTCTGGAAATCCATACCATAAATTTTTTTTAATTTTATATATATAATCACTATCTCCCTTTACAGGTCTTAGCCCCCTATCTTCCATCCCCCCCACAATAGTTAAGATTTCCCCTTCACTATTAAAGTCAATAGCCTTCATATTTCTTATACCCCAAGCAAAGGTTTCTTCTGCTCCAGTTTTTAAATTGTAAATTATTATAGATGAATTTCCAGGTATATGTTCTGTTATCATTTGCCCCTTTATATTCCTAGTTTTATATGAAACAAATGCTCCAGTTTTTTCTTTTCCAAAATTAATTCCTTTTATAGTTATACTCCTAGGCGAAACATCATGGTTTTGAGGATAATCCTCTACCCATTCATTGTCCGGTCCTACTACTCCAGAATTTGTTGCAGCGCCTATTGTAACAAAAAGGTAATCCCCATTAATTTTAATTAAGCTACTACTGTAATCTCCATAATTAGGTAAATTTTTAATTATTTCGTTATTTTCCTTAGTTATCAAATTATAAGAATAAACTTTAGTACCTGTTGCATAATACAGTACTTCGTTATTATAATCTAAACTAGTTATGCTTAGTTTTTTGTTTGTAAATACATTATATGATTTACCCGTTTTATCAATGTATTGGACTCTATCTTTGAAAGCTACATAATAGTTTTCACTTTGATCCTTGGTAAAATCCACAGCGCTACTTAGTCCCTTAAATACTATCCGTGATTTTACAGTTTCGTCTTTTACTATAACCCTATATTCTTTAAAATAGCTTTTAAATGAAAAGAGTGTAAAAGCCATTGCAGCTAAAATAACTATACGTCCAACGGTCTTCTTCATACTTACCTCCAAATTATAAATACTCTAGTCTATATATATTTATATAGACTAGAGTATATGTATTAATAATTCTTAGCAATTTGTATATGGTCTCGTTCAACCAAGCACAAAGCATTAAGTACTTCTTTAACAATTGAATTATTTATTTCTTTGGCATATTTTTCATAAAAATGAACAGCATGAGTCTCTCTACTTTCAGCAACTTTCATTAAACTTTCATCGTTTTTATGTTTGCTATAATCTATATCTACTAATTTAGGAAGTTCTTTGAAACCTCCTAATTTTTGATGTACTATAGCATGTACCCTTTCAATTTTCGAAAGGGCTTCAAAAGTTTCTTTAGCCTCTAAACTATGAGCAAGCTTTCCCGCTGCCTTGTAAAACTCTGAATTAAATATCTCAAGCTTCATAGCATGATCTAGTATTACTAAAGTATTCTCATCTAAACTTCCAGCATCAACCTTATATATTTGCCTAGCCAAATCTCCTTCATCTTCCGGTTTTAAATACTTATCAAGCACACCACAAAATGGACAATACTTAATGTGCTCTCGTTGATTTTTTTCTAATAACCCCTCATTATTTATGTGAAAATTACTTGAACTTATGTTCATTCCGCATATCAAACACTTCATTTTTATTATTCCTCCCTGCTTTTTTCAGTAGACAATAATTATTAATTGTCCCTTCCTAAAATCCTAATAAAAATATTTTAACACAAAAAACACAAGAGAACTAATATAAAATCTTACATTAGCCTTCTTGTGTTTAATTACTATATAACTCAAATAAACTTAAATTTTTTACATAATAAAACTATTTACAAAATCCTCAACTACACTAGTAGTATCATATTTATTAATGCTTTTAACATTTATTTTAACTTTCTCATTACTAAAAATCAGTGTTTTGTTTTTTACAGACTTTACTTCTTCCTTAAGTAAATAACCTGTAATATAGTAGTCATCTCTAAAATAACTATGCAAATATATGCTTTTTTCATATAAATCCAAAATAATAATGTCTTTAGTAATTACATTATTATACTCTACTATTTTCCCCTTCACCATAGTATATTTTTTTATAGGATTTAAGCTTCCATCCTTATTGTATCCCTTATATAACAAATAACTATTTTCTACCTCATTACTAAGTCCATTAGAGGTTATTAGATTTAATGTACTATCATATTTATTTAAATAATTCTTACGAAGTAAATATTCCTTAATCTTATTACAATCTTTAAGTGCCCCATTAACTTTGAAGCTAAAGAATTGATTTTTGAAAAAAGAAGGTTTCACGTGCTGTTGGATAAATCTCTCGCTCACCTTGATTCCCCCTAAACATGCATATTATGCAGATTTATAATTAATCTTCTTATAAAATGACATAAACGCTTTTGTATATTTTTACCTATTTACTTACTTTCATATAATTTCTTATATTAAATTAACTTTTCAATTAAACATATATGATTCCCACTTGATATTATATATTTTTCACAATGATGTGTCAAATAATTTCCACGGTTAATCTTAAAAATTTTACCCCTAATATATTTATAGAATATAATTATCAAACTTAACATACTAATTACTAATAACTGTCATCTATCTAGGGGAAAAACAAGGAGGATCTTTTATGATTAAAGACAATTTCTATAGAGACTCAATAATACTCACTGTATCAAATTTAATTGGTGGAATACTCAGGTTTATGTTTTCTATCTTACTTTCAAAAAACCTCGGAGCAGAAGGTATGGGCCTGTATAGCCTTGTAATGCCCATTTATGATTTATTTATTTGCCTTATTTGTGGTGGAATGGTAACAGCTATTTCAAAAGAAGCTTCTGCTCATTACGGAATTAATGATTATGGTAATTTAAACAAAACTATACATACTTCCTTGGTTTTCGATTTTGTTTTGGCTATCTTTGTAGCAATTTTAGTATTCCTTTTTTCACCTTTTATTAGTACTTATATAATAAAAGACCAAAGAACACTATATTCCCTTTGGGTTATTTGCCCTGCACTAATCTTCGTTGCCCTTTCATCTATATATAAAGGTTACTTCTACGGTATTTCTAATGTTAAAGTACCTGCTATTATTGATATAGTTGAAAAAACTGTAAGGATGGTCATAATCGTAGCACTAATAAATTTCTTTGCATTAAGGAATGTAACTGCAACTGTAACTGCTACCTACATCTCCTTATCCATTGGTGAACTTATAAGTTTTGTACTATTATTTATATTCTACAAAAGAAGTAAAAATAAGTTTAAGGATTACACTAAAAAAGCTGAAGGAAGAGCTCAGCTTCTATTTAATGTTCTTATTGTTTCATTCCCCTTATGCTTAAATGGCTTTTTAACCACTATAATTTCTGCACTATCCACGTTAATCGTCCCTAGACGGCTTGTGTATGCAGGAATAGAATACACCCAAAGCTTAGCCTTAATCGGTAAGTTTTCAGGTATGGCTATCACTATTGTTTTTTTTCCTTTTATTATTGTAATGTCCATGGCAACCATGTTAACTCCAGACATTTCTAAAAGTGTTAGTAAAAATGACTATAATTCTTTAGAACATAGAATAAAGGAAGTTATAAAAATTTCCTTTTTACTAGGAATCTCAACTATGATAATTTGTTTAAGCATCGGAGACTCCCTTGGAAAATTGTTTTTCGACAGATATGACTTAGGTATATACATACGCCTTGCTGCTTTGAGTGCACCATTTATGTACATGTCCGGTTCAACCTATGGGATTTTAAACGGACTTGGAAAACAAAAATCTCTTTTAATAAATTCTGTAATAACCGCTATGCTTCAACTATTTCTCCTATATATATTATTAGGTATTCCAAGTATAAACATCTTAGGCTATGGTATAACTCTTTTTATAACTTCTATAGTAGGTTTTATCCTAAATA
The DNA here is from genome assembly GCA_937976175.1 of uncultured Clostridiaceae bacterium. Taxonomy (GTDB): domain Bacteria; phylum Bacillota; class Clostridia; order Clostridiales; family Clostridiaceae; genus Clostridium_AD. Next base: position 19,922 of record CALJTN010000302.1, read on the forward strand.
TTATTGTTATTAAGAAAAACTGCTATATGCAGTTTTCCGGAGTAGAAATTACAATTGATATTTTCCTTAGTATATTCCTATACTTTATATTGAAAATTTTAAATAGCACTATACCAAATTCTATGTTTATTACTAAAAATATTGTTATAATTGTTGCGGGCTTCTCGCTATTATTATTTTCTCTTTTGCTTAGAAATAAAAGTAACCAAGCCTAATGTTAAAATAACACGAGTCTTGGCTACTTTATTTATAAAATTCCTATCTAATTCTATATAAGATAAAACTGGGTATAAGCTTCGTAATCTTATTTGGCAATGCCTCTAAATCTTTTTTAGTTATTCCACCTATAAGTACTAATATGAAAAAATAAGTTAATATAGCCATTGATATAGCAATTAATACAGCCATAGCATTAGCAAAATATCCTTCTTTAATAAAGCTGAATACAAAGTTAAAGTTGCCATACATTAGTTTTGCCACTATGGCCATAACACCTGATGCTATTATAGGTTTAATTGCATGGTGTGATAATTTAATTTTAACCCTTAATACCTTATTCATGGTAAAATAATTTAGAAGTAAAAGTATTGTAAAACTTACTCCACTAGCCATAACAGCACCTAATATATTAAACCTTGGAATAGCTACAAAAAAATAATTAATAATTATTTTTCCTATTAACCCCAGTACTGCATAAATAGTAACTAAGTAAAGTTTTCCAAGACCTTGCAAAATTGAAGTTTGGATGCTAACCACAGCCATAAGTATTATCACCACTGATCCATATATAAGTAGCCTTGATACGTCAGCATCATATTGAAGGAAATACATTATAGGCTTAGCTAAAACGGCAAGTCCAACTGCGGAAGGTACTGATACTAAAAAACATATCCTAAAGGCATAATTAATTTTAATTCTTACAGCTTTTTTATCCTTTAATGCCATCAAACTAGCTATAGACGGTAAAATAGTTATGGCTAGAGATGAAATAATAGCTATAGGAACATTTATTAATGTTGTGTATTGAGTTAACACACCCCATAAAACATTAACCTGTGGCTTACCAATTCCAGCTGTTAGCATTCTTGATTTTACTAACCATAAATCAATTATTAAACCTGCTTGTTGTAGTCCTAAACATACTGTCATTGGTACAGAATAACTTAATAGCTTTTTTATTAATTTTTTAGTATTAAACCTTTTTATATCTAAGCTATTGTATCCTTTTGGCACTCTAAAAACTTTATTTTTTTTATATGTATAAATCATATATATAACAGCAACTAGCGCTCCTACTGATGTTCCAATAGTTCCTCCTGCCGCACCTGCTACTATTCCATATTTCATAAAATACATTGCAAAAACCAAACTAAATATAGTATTTGCAATTTGCTCTAAAACCTGTGATACAGCAGTGGGAGTCATATTTCCTCTACCTTGAAAATAACCTCTATAAGCTGATAATATAGAGGTTATTAAAATAGTGGGGGCAAGGCACATAATTGCTAATCTTGCAGTAGAACTTTTTGTTATATTAGCTAGAGGCGTGGCAAAAATAAGCATTAGTAAGGACATACCCAGCCCTAATATAAGTAATAAAAATCTAGCCATTTTAAAAGTCCTTACTGCATCTTTGTAATTTCCTATAGCTATAAGTTCTGATACCATCTTAGAAATAGCTACAGGTATGCCTGCATTGGTTAAGATATATACATATACAAATATATTGTAGGCTGAGGCATATATACCATAGCCTTCCGCTCCTAATATTCTCCTTAAAAACGGAACATAAAGTAGGGACAAAAGCTTAACCATAAAACTTGCTGCAGATAATATGGCAAAGCCTTTTGTGGTAGACTGCTTTTTAAGATTCGTTTGTTCACCCATTTAAACCCACCCTCTAAAATCTAAATACATCCTTTTTAATCTTTTTTAATACTGGTGGTAAACTTTCTGCAATAGTCTTATTTTCCATATATGATAGTTCCTCTGGGCAATTTTTAAAGATTGCCTTATATGCATATAGATATTGATAATCTAAACCATATTTATTATTGAAGAAACTGTTCATTTTTTTATCTCCATACTTGTTATCCCCAACAATAGCATTGCCCAAATGGCTTAAATGTGCTCTAAGCTGATGGCTTCTTCCTGTTAAAAGATTAATATCTATTATAGAAAATGTACCACAGCTTTCTATAGTTTTAACTTCCATTGCTATTTTTTTTGTATCTGGCATCTCTTTATCATATACCTGCGATATATTTACGTCTTCATTCTTATGTATGTATCCCTCGTAAACTCCGTCTTTAATTCTTCCTCTTACTAAAGCCATATAGTATTTCTCGATGTTTCTTTCTCTTATCATTTCGTTTAAAAGTTTAAGAGATTGAAAATTCTTACCGAACATAACTATACCCGAGGTATTTCTATCTAGTCTGTTACAAGGCGCTGGGGTAAAAGTTATTTCATTTTCTGGTCTGTAATCTCCCTTGTCAAACAAATAAGAAAGCACATAATCCGTTAAAGTAGGTTCTCCATCCTTTTTGTCAGCATGAACTAAAACTCCTGGCCATTTTTCTACCATCAATATATTAGCGTCCTCAAAGGTTATTTTTAATTTATTTTCAATTCTTTGAAACTCTTCTTTTTTAACGTCGCTAGTAATATATTTTGTTTCAACTATATCACCTTCTACTAAAGAGTGTTTTTCTTTAATCTTACTACCATTAACCCTGATATCACCCTTTCTGAAAGCTTTATATATTGCACTTAAAGGCACATCACCCAGTACTTTTCTCATG
>CALJTN010000303.1 GCA_937976175.1 uncultured Clostridiaceae bacterium
CCCTCTGACTCAATATAAATTAATATTATAGTATAATTTATATTGAATTTTTGGCTAACCCATATATTCATTGAGTGAATATATAAGTGTTGGCTCAGTTGCTTTGTACTCTACACTATTATGATAACCAATGTGAAATTAAATATACTTGTTAATTATTGACATTTAAATATAGATGTTTTTATAAATTAAAGTATCTCTATAAATGCAGCAAGCCTTGTTTTAAGTTGCCCTACATCATTTTGAGAGTAGTCTGTTTCTATACTCATATATGGAGTATGTTTAACTTCACTCATAAACTTTTTAATTGAATGACTTTCAACACTATAAGTGTGACAGGCTTGGAGAATTACATCTATTACTCCGTCTACCTTGTAGTCATCTACTAGATTTGAAAGGGAGTTTATTCTTCCATCATTTGGGCTCATGCAAGAGCACGGAATATTTAGGTATTTTTTTGTTAATGCATCTATTGGAGCTATAGTTTCATCTACTAATTCCTGAGTTGCTTTTATTCCTGTGCAGTTTTCATAACAGACAACTACACCGTCATTTTCCTCAATAATTTTAACAACTTTTTCTGCAGCACCACCCATTGGGCATCCAGTAATTAATATTCTCTTTTTGCTTTCACTTACTTTTCTATTGCCCTGTGCATAATCCTCTTTTATATCCTGTGTAAACTTTGTAAGAGTTTCTATGTGTGCTTCCTTGTCTGTTTTGAAAGTAGCTCCATATAATACTTGAAGCATTTCAGTTCCAGTAACAGGAGGAGGACACATTTTTGATAATTCATAAAAATCTATTAATGCTTTTCTTTCTCTATTTCTAAGATTAATAGCAGCCTTCAGCTTTTCCTCTGTAATTTCTACGCCAAATTCGCTTTCTAATCTTTCTTTAAATATAATCATTTCGTTTTTCCAAGAATTAAAGGCAGCTTCACCCTTGCTAGTTTGAGGCAGTTGCATTACGTGCATTGGTTTAAGTTTTCCTAAGTACTCATACATTTTCTTCTTTCCATCACAAGTAGTTTCGCCAACTACCAAATCAGAAAAATAAAGATAAGGGCATTTATCTGTTAAAGCAAAGCCATAGCTTGATTTAATAAGTGGACATAAATTTTTTGGGAGATGCTTTTCAGCTTCAGCTATAGGTTCATCACTCATACTACAAAGAGAAATTGGAATAGCACCTGCAGCCATGATTAGTTCCCAAGGACTGTATGTACAATAAGTTCCAACTATCTTTTTTCCCTGGTCTTTTAAGTTTTTTACATCCACAAATCCCTTTTGTCTTGCTTCATTGAACTCATTAAATATTTTAGGTAAATCATTCATAATGTTAAAGCCTCCTTAAATTTATATGAAAATTGTTCCATAACATTCTAATTATAGAATTTCCATAGGATGAAGTCTAATAGGGTTTTCATATAGACTAGCCATCTTATATTTAAAATATCTATAGAGTATCCATGGTGTGCATTTGGGGTATATAATGTATAATTAAGTTAAAATATTAGGTTATGATGGAAAAATAACATTGACATATATTATAGTTAATATATGTACACAAAATATACACATGTAAAATGCATGCAAAATAAGGGAGACGAATATGTTTTATATAGGAATTGATATAGGGTCCACAGCAGCTAAAGTAATAGTATTTAACGAGAATGAGCTGCAGGAGAAATTTGTAATGCCTACAGGCTGGAGCAGTGTTCAGACGGCTAATACGATAAAAGAAAGACTAAAGCTACTAGGAATAAGTGAGGAAAACTCAAGGGTTGTAGCAACGGGTTATGGAAGGGTATCTGTGCCTTATGCAGACAAAACCATAACTGAGATAACCTGTCATGGTAAGGGAGCCGCATATCTATCAAGCTCAGACTGTACAGTAATCGACATTGGTGGACAAGATACAAAGGTTATTACTGTAGAAAATGGGTCCATAACAAACTTTATTATGAATGATAAATGCTCAGCAGGCACTGGTAGGTTTCTAGAAATAATGGCTAATACACTAGGCATGGATATAAATTCACTTTGTGATTTAGCATCACAAGGCAGTGGAATTACCATAAGTTCAATGTGCACTGTTTTTGCTGAATCTGAAGTTATCAGTCTTATAGGTAGAGGAGAGAGAAAAGAAGATATAGCCTATGCTGTTGTGGATTCTATTGTTAGTAAGGTTAGCTCCTTATGTGGAAAACATTCAGAAGGGGTAAACTATTTTCTTACAGGTGGATTATCAGGGAATACATATATTCTAAGTAGTCTTTCAAAAAAGTTAGGGAAAGAAGTAAGTGCGGATGAACTAGGTAGATATGCAGGTGCTATAGGAGCAGCACTCATGGCGAAGAATCTATAATATAAGTATAAATTCACTTTAGCCATAAACATTTTAATGTATTGGTACATATACGGTATCATTTACACTTTCAGGTTAATTATGTATAATTCTACATAGAGTAGTAATTGAAATAGGTACATATATGGTATTAGGGGGAGAAAAATGAATTATATTAATGAAGATGTGGTTTTACACTTTTATTTAGGGCAAATGGAGAAAAATAATATTGCATTCTTAGATGGAAGAGAAGATTTTAAAGAAAGAATAAAGGAAAACATAACAAAATTAAGAGTTGCTGAGGATATGCATGATAAAATACAAGTAGCTAAAGATTTGTGGAAGGTATTGTTTACAGCTTCCATGAGTTACATAGACTCAGATATGAGAGGTTACGATGAGTTGTTTGCTTATTTTGATGAATATGTTAACTTTGAAGAATTAATCTTTGCTTCTGATTCTTTTTATAGAGATCATACACTGCACTGTTTATGGGTTTACTTTCTTGGAGAATATCTCACCAAGAATGAAGAGTTTAGTGAACTTTTTAATAAATTAGATTTACAATATCATACTTTAGCTAATTTAGTATCAGCAATAGAGAAATCTAGTATAGCAGATATTTTCAATGATGTAATTAAATTCGGTCATACTGTCAATGTATTATTATATAAAGATTCAATATGGTGCATAACTGCTTTAACTCATGACCTAGGGTATCCTATAAAGAAGGTCTATAAAATAAATAATTGTATTGGCAAGGTACTGCCTTATTTTTCATTAGAAAATTATAATGAATTTAATTTTAACTATAGCCCTACTCAACAACACTTCGTAGAAAATTTTATAAAACTTATGACTATGAATATAACGTTTGGCTCTGAGGGCAATAAGAGAATGGAAGAACTAGGTGACAAAATTTTTGCAAGAGGTATAGACAATAATATTCTAGGAATAAATGAATCAGAAATAACAAATTTAACTAGTGAAGATCGGGAATACTTAAAGGACTCTTTAAAATTCAAATGTACAATTAGAGAAAACTTAACTAAACGCTTACAATATTTTAATGATTTTGAACAATATCAACATGGTATTATGAGTGCATTTTTGCTTATGAAAACTGTTAAGTCCTTTAGTAATATTAATTTTATGTATTCTGATAATTTAAATTCACAGCTAGAGGACCTGGATGTTAAAGCGCTATTAACTAGAATGCAAATACTTAGTGCTGTTTCTGAACATACAAACGAAGCCAATCAAATAACAGGAATAACTTCTGTTTCGGATATGTTAATTCTAATAGATGAGTTAGAAGAGTTTTCAAGGATATCCAGAGCTAATATGAATAGGCAATTTGTACAAGAGTTTTGTAAATCACATATATACTTTAAAGATGGTATAATCAACATAGATTTTATATTTGATAATGAAAGCATTGTGAATCTTGATCCTGAAAAGGCCTTTAAAGGAAGATGTAAAAGATTTTTAACCTTATTTAATATAAATAAACTAGATAAAGACCTAAAAATAAAATTAAGCTGTATTGGTAAACTACCCCATAATAACAATATCTATAGCTTAGAAATTGAAAGGAAATACGCCAATATCACCATTAATCAGGTAGAGCAGGACATACCCAAATATTTAAAATCAAATCAGTTTTATACTAAAGAAATGTATACTAAGTTATCATACTAGAGAAGGATTTAAAATATCAAAAAGCTTAAGGTATTAATGCTTTAAAAAAGTTGAAGAAACCAGTACGATTGTAATGGTTTCTTCTTTTCATATGCTTAAGCTTTATAATTTATCTACAAAGTATCATAAACTTCTTCTTGCTCATAATTCATAATTGTATCAAAGACTGTATTTGCTACATTCTCTGGTATATCACTATTTAGAAATAATAATCCTATATCGTTATATCTAGTACCAACAACATCTTTTGCAATGATATTTCCGCTATATTCCTTTAAAATGTCTGTAATGTGTTTTCCTAGTTTTTCGGGAATTTCGTTTTGATTCCATGATGTAAATCCAATTAGCGATTTTGCCATTTCTGGATTAATTCCTTTCTTTACTAAAACTTCATGCCAGGTTAAGCAGAGTGGATCTGTTTTTGTTATCATGGACATGCCTCCTCACAAATTTATTATATATGATATAGCGTTAATTTTATTCGCTAAAAATATTCAGCTTTTTATATGCAAATAACTCCAAAATGAGGACTAATGCCTTGTTATTCATTATAGCAGCTACATATAAATGTTACCCTTTTGTTATACTATTTTTTACATGCTAATGATATAATTGTAAGTAAGTGGGGGTGTAATAAAGTGAAGAAAAAACCTATTTTAATATTAATAATATTTTTAATATTAATTTGTACCTATATAGTTATACCTTATAAATCTATTATTAATGAATCTATTTTTAATGTTTTTAAACCAAAGTTTCATGTACCTGAAAACTTTTCAAAAGTAGATAACAACAAAAATGGCATAGCTGATGCTTTAGATATAGTTAATGGTGCACATAAAGAAGTTCTTAATAAAACAAAGTATATAAGCAACTATTTTTCTGGTGGATATCCTCCAGAAACTGAAGGTGTGTGTACTGATGTGATTTGGAGAGGCTTTAAAGCTGCTGGTATTAATTTAAAAGATCTTATTGATGAAGACATAAAAAACAACACTAAACTTTATCCTAGAGTAGAAGGAAAGCCTGAGCCTAATATTGATTTTAGGCGGGTGCCCAATCAAGATGTGTTTTTTAGTAGACATTGCATAAGCCTAACTACTGAAGTTAAAGCTAGAGATGAAGAAAATTTAAAACAGTGGCAACCTGGTGATATTGTGGTGTTTCTAAAAGGATATGAGCATATTGGCATTATTTCTGATAAGAGAGATAAGAATGGTATTCCCTACGTTATTCATAATACTAAACCTCATGCGACTACAATAAAACTTTCTTGGTTTACGGAACCTATACATGGCCATTATAGATGGAAATATGAGTAGCTTTCCTATCACTATATACATTTCTAAAGAAGGCTATAGCACATAGGATATTTAAATCAATACTGATTACTGCAACGGTCATGCCTAATGAGGCATTTCTAGGTATATGAAGTTTGATTTTTCACATAGTAAAGTCCCGCTTTTTATTACTAGATTTGCTATGCTTATAATCGCGTCTTCAGCATTTGAAGGCGCGATTATAAGTAGATTAAGAATTTATGGATTCAACTTGTCCACGACGGAAGGTTACCTGAGATTTTCCGGTGTGAAGCTGCCAAGTGTGCCAGAATACATATGGTATAATCAACATTGCATTTAAAATACCCCAGTATTTTAAAACATCTGTGTTGAACCACGCTGAGGAATCCATGACTGCAGGGAATAGGGCTGGTACACAGGAGCGAAATAGCATGTGTATTGCTATTGTGTATGCTCTAGCAGTAATGTAAAGTTCTGGTCGTCTTTTCATAAGAGGATATATTATTGCCGCTAAGAGAATACATACTGAACTTGCAAAGTAGCTATGACTTTCGCCATATACGAAGCATAAATTCCAAGTGGTATAAAGTAAGTTCCAAGCAAGGGTAGTGTATGCAAGTATATCGCCACGATCGCCATGGTCCGAAGAAAACCTCCAAAACTTTGGGGCGTAGGGCATGGTGACACAGAGCAAGAACCCACAGAGTGAATTGAAGTAGTTGCCTGTTTGTAAGTCCTTCACTGTGGCTTCTATAATATTAAGGAATATTGCACTGAAGAGTACACCAAGTACCCAGTCTTTCTGTAAAGCATTCCAAAACTTACCTTGCTTTTTTTCATAGTTAGCAACTCGGGCAAACCCTAGGAATATGATTGGAATGATAACACTTATAACTTTGAACCAACGGAACCAGCCAACTACTCCACCTGACATAAGCCAGATAGGAAAGGTTAACAATGATGCAAGCCAAAACCAGTTCGAAAACTTGTAGTGCTTTCGCATGCAACCTAGAATAACCATGAGTAGTGTAAAGTACACACTCATGGAAAGCGCATACGTCCATACAGGAATGTTCATAATAATTTCCCCCCCTTTTTTTTACCGAATCACAAGAGGTATAAGATCCTAATGTTTAGCAAATTGTAAAGTGAAATAAATCATGAAGTTACATTTTTCATGCAAGCCCAAACATAACAAGTGTTCGGTATTGTAATTAGTATAGCATTATCCATATAATTGTCAATAAATAAATGCAAAAAGAGCTTTATATTGTAAGAGGTTACTAATTTATGCATTTATATATAGAGAAGAAATGTTCATGGACATGCTATAATAGAGGGAAGCTATAGTTTTGGAGGTGCCAAACTCATGTCAATAGAAGGAAAATCACGTATTATTCAGGCGGCTAAGCACGTCATTAGTCGAAGCAGTATAACTGGTGCTACCATGCGAAGTATTGCTGAAGAAGCAGGTCTTAGCACCGGAGCTATATACCATTATTTCAGTAGCAAAGAAGATATTCTCTATGAAGTTATGGATGAGAGCTTTTCGGAAACCTTGCGTATAGCTAAGGAATCTAAGAAGATAAAGCGCAGCCTTGATGAGCTTATAGAGGAAATTTTCCAACATATAGTAAAACGATTTGAAAAGACTGATGAAAATCGTATTCAGTTTTATCTAGCTCAGGAAGCAATTCTCGGAAATGTTGAACTTAAGGAAAAATTCAAAACTAAATATCAAGAGTGGGTAGGTAGAACAGAAGAATTAATGCAGCATATGTATAAGAAAGCGCCTACTAAATATAATAAAGCATTAGCATCCCTGCTTATTGGGGCAATTGATGGTATTGTAATGCAACTTCTACTCTGCGCTAATCCTGCAGAATTAGAGGATGTTTTAAAAGTATATCATGAGATTCTTAAAGATGGGATTCCAAAGT
>CALJTN010000304.1 GCA_937976175.1 uncultured Clostridiaceae bacterium
CTGACTTGTCAGTAACACTGGTGGGTAATATAATCAGTGCAAATGATCTAGGCCAAGATTGGGAGCCTAAAAATAATCAATCACTTTTAAAACAGTACAAAAATGGTATTTATGAAATTACAGTGGATTTTAAAGAAGCTAAAGCAGATGGTGAGTATAAGCTTGCCCTTAACAGAAGTTGGGACAAGGCTTATGGGGACAAAGGAGAGAATAAGAAAATTAATGTTACCAGTGCTGGAAAGGTAATCTTCAGGTTTGATTCAAAGACAAATGAAGTATTTGATTCAATTAATGACCCAGGCCAGTTTAAAAGTTCTGCATCACTAGTTGGAACTTTAGCTCAAAGTGGTGGGAAAGACTGGGTGCCTTCCGACGATACCTTTACATTAGATTACATGGGTGGTGGTTTTTATAAAAACACCTTTAATTTAAAAGCAGGTACCTATGAATACAAAGTAGCTTATAGTGGTAAATGGGATAATGGAGAGGTTGGAAGTAATGTAACTCTAACGCTTACAGAAGATTCACAGGTTTCTTTTATAGCAAATCCCATTGAAGGAATATGTACAGATTCCATTGCTAATCCTTCAATCTTAGGGTCTTTATCATTAATAGGTACAATTAGAAATGCTGGAGATGACAATTGGAATGCAAATTTAAAGAATTATGATTTTACAAGTCTATCTGGAGATGGCAAATACATTTATAGTGGATTTTTCGAAGCCGGGTCCTATGAGTATAAAGGTTTAGAGGACTATGCATGGACAAGTGGTGGATTACCATCCAGTGGGAATATTAATATATTAATCCCTGATGAGGGCAAGTATGTAGTTTTTATTGCAGATAGGGCTAAAAAAACTTTGATTGATTCCGTAAATAACCTAGATAAAGTAGCTGAAGCTCTTGGACTTCAAGTACCAGAAGTAGTAGTAGCAAGTCCTGTAATCAATGCAAACGGTAGCGTAACATTTAATTACCAGGATATGAATGCAAAGCAAGTTTACCTTGCGGGGGACATGACCAATTGGGCAGATAATAAAAAAGAAATGACAATTCTAGATGGTGAAAACGGAATCTTTTCAATTACCTTAAGACTGGAGGATGTAGCAAAAGAATATGGGTATAAGCTTATTGTTGATGGAAACTGGATTCAAGATCCACTAAACAAACCAGAAACAGGAGATAATTCTATATTAAATTATCCTAATTATATAGGTAGAAAAGTTGTTCTAGCCGGTACAATACAAGGCATTGATGGAAGTGGAACTTGGGATCCAGGTTCGGAAAAGACTAGATTGAATTATGATGGCTACGGTAATTACAGCTTAACATTAAAAAATGTTCCACCAGGAAATTATGAGTATAAGGTTGCAATGGGATCTTGGGATCCTGAAAATTATGGAGCAAATGGAGTGCCTTATGGTGCCAATATTAGTTTAATTGTTCCAGTACAAGAGGATGTTACCTTTTGGTATAATGATGATAGCCATAATATAGTGGATTCAACTTACTATAAGAAGGCGAATATAGATTTAAGGGGTACAGGAATACCGGCTGATACAAAATTGACAGATGCTTTGCTATCAGGAATCTATAGTGCTAAAGTTACTTTAAATAAAGGAGAGTATTCAGATGTTAAGGCAGTTATAGAGGGTAAGGAATATCCTTTTGGAAAAGTGGAAGTTACTAGTGATACTAAAGTTGTGACCTTTAGTTTTGATGCCACAACCTTAATGACCTTTACAGATGCATCAAATAATCCTATAGATGTCAGCAGTGTTTATTTTAACTCTAGAGAAGAAAAGTATAAGGCACCTTATGGTGCAACTCCAACTGATGAGGAGATAACTTTTAATCTAAAGGTAGGGACAGATATAACATCAGCTAAAATTGTATTAATAACACCAAATGGAATTCAGCTAGTAGACATGATAGAAAATGGTGAATTTGATATTAGTGCAAAAAAATGGACAGGTAAATTCTCTTCAAGTAATATTGGACAATTTAAATACTATTTTGTGGTTTCAAATGGTTCAGATGTAAAAGCTTATGGTGATGATGATGGATACTTTGGACCAGGAAAAACAGGTCAAATTGGGACTGTTGGATATTATGACTTAAATATATATGATAAAAACTTCAAAACACCTGATTGGATAAAGAACGCAGTTATTTACCAAATATTCCCGGATAGATTTTTTAATGGAGATACTAGCAATGACAAAGCACAAACACTAGCAAGAGGGAATACTCCGTATGAATTTTACGATGATTGGTATGCTATCCCAGAAGTGCCAGCCATAGAATTTATCACAAATGAAGACGGAACACTAAGGCCTAACCCTGATTATAAAGGAACAAAGGGTGATGGAGTTTGGTCAAACGAAATGTATGGCGGAGACCTTAAGGGTATACAAGAGAAGCTTGATTACCTGCAAGCAGTTGGAATAAATACCCTCTATATGACACCTATATCACAATCTATATCTAACCATAGATATGATGCTACAGATTACAAAGAACTAGATCCAATTTTAGGACATATGGATGATTTTGTTAATCTAGCTGTGGAAGCTCATAAAAGAGGGATGCATTTAATTATAGACGGTGTTTTTAATCACGTTTCAGATGATTCTATTTATTTTGATAGATATGGAAAATACCTGGCTAAAAATAAGCCTGTCGGAGCTTATCAATATTGGTCTAAAGTTTACGATTTAATGAATTTAAATGGTGTAACCCAGCAGGAAGCAGAAAAACAGGTAACAGCAGATTTAGCTTCACAAGGGATTACCGATCTTCATTATAAAGACTGGTTTATAATAAATAACGTTAAAATCCCTGCAATAGATGGAGATCCAGAACATTATTCTTATGAAGGCTGGGCGGGATTTAGTTCAATGCCGGTTAACCAAGCCTTAAATGGTTCAGAATATAAGGTTAAAACTTGGGCTGATGAAGTAATAGATGGGCCAGATGCTAACACTAGGTTTTGGCTACAACAAGGCTCTGATGGCTGGAGATTGGACGTTGCAAATGAAGTTTCAGACGAAACTTGGAGAAAGTTTAGAACCGCTGTAAAAGAAGAAGGAGATAACGTCATCATTGGAGAAATTTGGTCAGATGCTTCCAAATATATACTTGGTGATATGTATGACTCTGTAATGAATTATAGATTCAGAGATGCGGTTTTAGGGTATGTTCAAAATATAGACAACAACAAGAATATTAGTGCCGTGCAAGCTATGAATCAACTAGAAGCTATGAGAGAGCAATATCCAAGAGAAGCTTTTGAGGCTATGATGAATTTAGTAGGTTCACATGATACACAAAGAGTAATTTCAAATTTTGATGGAGCAGAGAAAAGTGTTAAGGCAATATCTGGTGAACCATCCGCCACCGCACTTGAAAAGATTAGATTAATACCACTAATTCAAATGACTTATCCTGGAGCGCCAACTATATATTACGGTGATGAAGCTGGCATGCCAGGAGCTGATGATCCGGATAACAGAAGAGGGATGATATGGGGTAAAGGAGATAAATCCACCGTTGAGTGGTATGCCAAGCTCACTAGTATTAGAAATGCTTATCCAGTTTTAAGAACAGGAGACATTACTCCTATAACTGTTGATGATGCAAATAAAGTAGATGTGATGGCATACTCTAGAAATGACGAAAATAACCATGCTCTTATTGCTATTAACAGAAAAAGTTCTGAAATTAAAGGAGTAGTTCTGAGGTCTAATGCACCGGCAGGAACTGTACTTACAAATGCACTAAATACAGAAGAGACTTACATCGTAGGTGAGGATGGCAAGGTAAGTGTTAATCTTCCTAAATACTCAGGTGTAATATTAGTTGCTAAGTATACTGTTATAAATGTAAATACTACAGCTTTAAGAGAGATTTATGATGAGACGTATGTAGTACCAGTTAAAGGAAACCAAGATGCAGAAAAGCTAGAAATTAAATTTATGACTCCTGTAAAAGAAGTTAAGGCGCTAGAAGATGCCAAAGCAACCTTTAAAGTTATTAATAATACAAAAAATGATGAAAACGTAACGTTAATAATGGCACTATTTGATAAACAGAACCGCCTTATAAATTACGTTGTTGTGTCTGAAATAGTAGAGAAAGGCAAAACTTCGGATTTATCAGGCTCATTACAAATATTACACAATGGCTTTAAAGTAAAATATTTTGTATGGAATAGTTTAAAGGATGCGAGTCCCTTGACAGATGCTATTGAAATACCTGTAGTTAAATAGTCTATGTTCAGTAAGAATATAGCTAAAAATGCAAAGACTTTAGCAAATTAGTAACATCAATAGTTAATCATAAAAAGCTTTTGATTTATAGAGTTAAAGGGAATCCACCATGGATTCCCTTTTAAAGTTTCTTATTATCTGCGCCTATTTATATAGTAAAATATTCTTATATACCCTAAGGAGGATTATAGCTCATCAACTATTTATTACTTTTTCAATAAATATAGCTACAAGTTTAGGATCAAATTGAGTGCCTGCGTTCTTAACAAGCTCTTCCGTGGCAACCACAGTTGAAAAGGCACGTCTATAAGATCTATCACTGGTCATGGCATCATAAGCATCCGCAATTGTAATTATTCTTGATATTAGTGGGATCTCATTTCCCTTAAGACCCTTTGGATAACCAGTTCCATCCCATCTTTCGTGATGTGCTAGAACATATTCAGCCATTTCTGACATATCATTAACGGAACTTAAGATGCGATATCCTATTTCTGAATGACGTTTAAGTTCCTCAAACTCCTCCTCTGTAAGCTTACCAGGTTTATTTAGAATAGAATCATCTATGGCAACTTTTCCTATGTCATGTAATAATCCTACAGCCTTTAGTTCTTGGATTTTATCATCAGATAGGTTCATGGCCTTTCCCATATTATAACAATATATAGATACCCTATGAGAGTGCTGCTCCTCTCTTTTGTTCTTTTC
>CALJTN010000305.1 GCA_937976175.1 uncultured Clostridiaceae bacterium
TAGGCAAGGAGAATTAAATTTTAAGCTCTAAAACTATAGAAGGGGGGATGAATTTTATTAAGGCAAAAAAACATTTTAAATATTTAAGGGGGTTAAAAAATGAAAAAAACATTATCAATTATTGTAGCACTATCATTAGTGTTAGGTAGTAGCCTATCAACATATGCTGCAACTACTAAACCTAAAGCACCTGTAGTAAAAGTGGTAGAAGTTTCTAAAACTGGTGTTATTAAAAGTTTTACAGATAAGTCAATAACTATCTTAGAAGCAGGTAAGGCTAATACTTATGTAGTTAATGCAAAAACAAAAACTACTAATTTAGGAGCTGCTGCAGACTTTGAAGAAGTAGCTAAAAAAGGTTTAAAAGTTAATCTTAAAGTTTTAGGCAATGTTGTAACATCCATAGTAGTTCCAGCTGGCGGAGCTGAAGGACAAGGTATTTTTGGCTTAACTGTAGTTGAAACTAGAGAAAATGTTACAGACTCACCAAACTCTACACGTCCTGCCACAGTTGCTGTTGATGGAAGAACTGGATTAGTAAATGCTACTAATACAAAAGTTGAAAATAAAGAAGATGTTGAAGAAACAACTTTTTCTTATAAAACTGCAACAAGTATTGAACTGGGTGAATTACAGGCAACTGCTGGAACATTAAAAGTTAAACTTAATGGTAAAGCGTTAAAAGTTATTGAAGATACAAAAATAGAATTTGATCCAGCTGATAAAGCAGATGAAGTTAAATTAACGTATGATGCAAAAACTTTTGTCTCTTCATTAGTGTTTGAAGCTCCAATAATGGAAGAAAAAGCAGGTGTTCCACTTTCAGAAAAACAAGAAGCAGCAGAGCAAATATTAGAAATTTCATTTAGCAAAAAAGAATACAAGGTAACAATGAGTGAGATGAGTTCATTCCCTATACATGAAGATGTTTATGCAGAACTAAATGGTAGAGAAGTTACTCTTGCAAAAGCTCTTCATAGAGGAAACTACTTCCTATACAGAAATAATACAGATGGAGAAGTAATATACATTGACGCAATGTATAAAGATTTTGAATGTAAATTAACAGCTTATAACAGCAAAACAAAAATGTTAACTATAACAGGCTATAAGTTCGGCAACGTATCTTTTACTGATACAGTAAAATTGTCTGATGATGTGGTTATATCTACTGCTAATGGAAGTCCTACAGGCATGGTATCCGCATTGAAAGCTGCAAAAGTTAAAATAACTACTGAAGCAGAAGCTGGATACGAAGTTGTATCAATTGAGTTATTAAAATAAGCTTTAAATTACAAATAGTAATGAAAATATTATAACGAGAAAAGGAGAGGTGTTTAAAATGAAAAAAGGAAATATTACTAAAATTGCCATTGCCTTAGCATTAGTTATGGGCATAAGCTTAGCACCAAATTCAGTTCAGGCTGCGAAGTCTAAATTAGCAGGAAAATTAGTGCAAGCTAGTTTTTCAGATCCAATAAACTTATGTCCATCATTATCATCAGATAGTGCTTCAACAGACGTAACAACTTACTTATTTAGAGGGCTATTACAACGTGATTGGAAGGCTAATTTAATACCAGATACTGCAGCAGCTATGCCTGTAATTTCAAAAGATGGTAAAACTATGACTTTTAAATTAAGAAAAGACGTTAAATGGCACGATGGTAAACCAATGACATCAGCAGACGTTAAATTCTCTTATGAGTTTATATTAAATAAAGCAGCAGCTTCACCAAGATATGGTGCTTTTGAGAAGATTTCCTCAATTACTGCACCAGATGCACATACTGTAGTATTTAACTTTAAAGAAGCGGATTCAGCAGTATTACCTAATTTTGAGTTTGGATACATTATACCTGAACACCTTTGGAAGGATGTAGATCCAGCAAAGGCAAAACAACATGAATTAAATAAAAAACCAATAGGAAATGGACCATTCAAATTTGTTGAATGGAAAACTGCAGAAAGAGTTACTATGGCAGCAAATCCTGATTTTTATCTTGGAAAACCAAAAGTATCAGAAATTATATATCAAATAAACGGAAATCAAGCAGTAGCTATGGTAAAGGCTGAGACAGGAGAAGCTAACTGGGTTAGAGTTCCAGAAGCAGACATTGCAAGAATGAAAACTAAAGCTAATTTAAATGTTTTTGTTTATGACAGAACAGTTTTTGATGGAGTAATATATAACCTTAAGTCCCCATTCTTCTCAGATGTGAGAGTACGTCAAGCATTCACTCACGCAATCAATAAAAAAGCTATTGTAAATGGTGTATATAAAGGAATAGGAAAAGTTGCTGATGGTTCTATGCATCCTAAGAACTTCGCCTATGAGCCTAATGTAGTACAATACGCTTATGACTTAAAGAAAGCAAATGCACTACTAGATGCAGCTGGATGGAAAAAAGGCGCAGATGGTATAAGAGTAAAGAATGGTAAGAAGTTTGAATTTGCCCTATTAACTAATAAAGGAAATATAATGAGAGAAAAACTAACAGTAGTTCTTCAAGCTCAATTAAAATTAATAGGAGTTAAAGTTGAACCAAGAATACTTGAGTGGAATACATTTTTAGCTAAATACGTTGAAGTAAGTAAATTTGACGCATATGTTGGTGGTTTCGTAACTTCACTAGAGCCTGACCAAACAATTTTCTACCATAGTAATAAAGTTTTAGGAGCTCTTAACAGAGGTGGATATTCAAATAAAGCTGTAGATGCAGCTCTTGAAGCTGGTAGGAAAACATTTGATAATGCAGAAAGAAAGAAACTATACAGCACAGTACAGAAACAAGTTGCAATAGACCAACCTATGACATTCTTAGTATTTAGAAGAGAAGGCCTTGCGGTAAGCAAAAATATTACAGGTGCAAGAGCAACAGATCTTATAAGAACTAATGGAGAAGAAATAAACTGGTCTATCAACTAACTAACTGATTTGTAAAGATCTACATTGAAGGTATGCGAGTTACAAAATCGCGTACCTTTATTATAGGAGGGACTAAAATGTTAAAGTATACCTTGAAAAGAATTCTGCAGGCAATCCCGCTTGTCATATTAGTTACAATAATTGCATTTTTTATAATAAATGCAGCACCAGGAGACCCAGTAAATATGTTTATTAATCCAGAGACTGCTAGTCCAACAGATGTTGAGGCAATAAGAAAAAGTTTAGGTCTTGATAAACATATAATAGTAAGATATTTTATATGGTTTGGCAATATTCTACGCGGAGATTTAGGAATGTCTTACCAACACAGCAGACCGGTTTTAGATTTAATGTTAGAAAGATTACCTAATACACTTATACTTGCACTATTATCTACTACACTATCTTTTTTAATAGCTGTACCTTCAGGTATAATTTCAGCAATTAAAAAGGGATCTATTTGGGATTATATATGCACAATAATATCCTTTATAGGTGTTTCTGTTCCTCCTTTTTGGCTTGGCTTAATGATGATATTACTTTTCAGTTTAAAATTAGGTTGGCTTCCATCGGGAGGGATGAGACAAAACTTCCAAGAATTTATATTGCTGGACAGAATTAAACATTTAATATTACCTACAGTAATATTAGGATTTTCCAGTGCAGCATCTATAATGAGATATATGAGAAGTTCTATGCTTGAAGTTATAA
The DNA here is from genome assembly GCA_937976175.1 of uncultured Clostridiaceae bacterium. Lineage (GTDB taxonomy): Bacteria > Bacillota > Clostridia > Clostridiales > Clostridiaceae > Clostridium_AD. Next base: position 3,641 of record CALJTN010000305.1, read on the forward strand.
ACCAAGATTACATAAGAACTGCTAGAAGTAAGGGATTATCAGAGAAAATAGTTATATATAAACATGCTTTAAGAAACGCTTTACTTCCAATTATAACCATGTTAGCGTTTATTATACCTAACTTATTTAGTGGAGCAGTTATTACAGAAACAATTTTTTCATGGCCAGGTATTGGAAGGTTAACAGTTGAGGCAACATTCCAAAGAAATTATCCTATTATGATGGGCTCAATACTTGTTACTTCAATATTAATAATTATAGGTAGTTTGCTAGCTGATTTAGGTTATGCAATTGCAGATCCTAGAATTAAATATAATTAGGAAGATGGTGATGTAAATGGGAGAAATTAAATTAAATGATGAAAAATCTAAAAAAGGTATGAATATGGCTGAGAGCTATGAGTTTAGTGATACCTTTAAGAAAAAATTCAAAATCTTTTGGAAACGTTTTAGAAGAAATAAATTGGCAGTTTTTGGACTGGTTGTTTTGACCTGCTTATATTCAGCTGCAATATTTGCACCCTGGATTACCCCATATACGCCAGAAGGTACTGTAGATGATATTATGTATACAGATAGAGCACCTTCATTTAAATCTTATACAGATATAGATTTAAATGGTGAGGAAATTACCTTAAAACCTAATATTTGGGGTAGAGATGAACTTGGTAGAGACGTATTTACTAGATGTGTATATGCTGGAAGGATTTCCCTTACGGTTGGGTTTGTGTCAGTTTCTATATACATTACTATAGGAACAATCTGGGGATCTATAGCGGGATTCTTTGGTGGTTGGGTTGATATTATTATGATGAGAATAGTAGATGCTATAGCAGCTATACCAATAATGGTTCTTTTAATAACAGTATTAGCTATCTTTAAGCCAAATATATATAGTGTAATGATTGTAATAGGACTAACGGGGTGGACAGCCATTGCCAGATTCGTTAGAGCTGAGTTTTTAAGCCTGAAAAGAAGAGATTTCACAGAGGCAGCTAAATCTATAGGGGCAAAGAATTTTAGAATAATATTTAGACACATACTTCCAAATGCTGTGGCTCCAATTATAGTTTCTGCAACCATGGGAATCGCTGGAGCTATACTTACGGAATCTTCCTTAAGTTTCTTCGGACTAGGAGTTCAACCACCAACAGCAAGCTGGGGCAATATGTTAAATAATGCTCAAGAATTAAGTACAATGGTTGATGCACCCTGGAAGGCATTCTATCCAGGAATATTAATATTTATTACAGTTTTATCATTTAACTTTTTTGGTGATGGTCTTCGTGATGCATTAGATCCAAAATTAAAACAGTAGGGGCTGAGGTGTAAATATGGAAAAATTACTAGAAGTAAATAATCTTAAAACATACTTTTATACTGAGGATGGAGTAGTTCCAGCAGTTGATGGAGTAAGCTTTTATATTAAACCAGGTGAATCTCTTGGTGTAGTAGGAGAATCGGGCTGTGGAAAGAGTGTTACATCTGTTTCTATACTTAGATTAGTACCAAATCCTCCAGGCAAGATAATGGAAGGTAGCGAAATATTATTCGAGGGTAAAAATCTTTTAGACTTACCTGAGAAAGAGATGAGAAAAATCAGAGGTAATGAAATATCAATGATTTTCCAAGAGCCTATGACTTCATTAAATCCTGTACTTAGAATCTCTGATCAATTAAAAGAAGTGTTAATGCTTCACCAAGGCATGAGTAATGAACAGGCAAGAGCAAAAGGAATTGAAATGCTTAAGTTAGTTGGTATTCCTAGACCTGAAAAGGTAATAGATGATTTTCCACACTCACTAAGTGGTGGTATGAGACAAAGGGTTATGATAGCTATGGCGCTTTCTTGCAATCCCAAGCTATTAATAGCAGATGAACCAACTACGGCACTAGACGTTACAGTTCAAGCTCAGATACTGGAGCTTATGAATAAGCTAAAAAAAGAGTTAAACTCTTCTGTAATGTTAATAACTCACAATCTTGGAGTTGTTGCTGAAACTTGTGATAGAGTTATAGTAATGTACGCAGGTAAGGTAGTTGAAGAAGGCGATATATATTCAATATTTGAAGATCCTAAACATCCATATACAGTGGGATTATTAAATTCTATCCCTTCAATAGAGGAAAGAAATGAAAAATTAGAAGCAATACCTGGAGTAGTGCCTAATCCACTTAATATGCCAAAGGGCTGTAGATTTGAACCACGTTGTAATAAAGCCATGGCAAGATGCAAAGAAGAGCAACCAGAGCTTACCATTTTAGGTGAAGAGAGAAACGTTCGCTGCTTCTTATATAATAAATAGGGTGGTGTAAATAATGAGTAATTTACTAGAAGTAAAAGGACTAAAAAAATATTTCCCTATAAAGGGTGGATTTTTCAATAGACAGGTGGCAAATCTAAAAGCTGTTGATGATATAAGCTTTTTTATAAAACAAGGAGAAGTTCTTGGGGTTGTTGGAGAATCTGGTTGTGGAAAGTCAACAACAGGTAGAGCAATTTTAAGATTACACGAGCCAACGGCTGGAGAAGTATATTTTGAAGGTAAAGATATTTGTAAATTTGACGATGAAACAATGAGACTTAGAAGAAGAGAGATGCAGCTTATATTCCAAGATCCATATTCTTCATTAAATCCAAGAATGACTGTTGGAGACATCGTTGGAGAGCCAATATTAATTCATGAAAAATTACAAACAGCAGAAAGAACTGAAAGGGTAAAAGAACTTTTAAACTTAGTTGGTCTAAGCCCTTATCATATAAGAAGATATCCACATGAATTTAGTGGTGGACAAAGACAAAGAATTGGTATTGCGAGAGCAATAGCTATGAATCCGAAATTTATTGTATGCGACGAAGCAGTTTCTGCACTTGACGTTTCAATACAAGCACAGGTTATAAATCTTTTCGAAGAGCTTAAGGAAAGACTTAACTTAACATATTTGTTTATAACTCATGATTTAGGTGTTGTTAAACATATTTCTGATAGAGTAATGGTTATGTATTTAGGTAAAGTAGTGGAGATGGGAAGTACAGTAGAAATGTTCAAAAATCCAATACATCCTTATACTAAAGCACTTTTATCAGCATTACCGGTGCCTAATCCTAGGATTAGGAATACTAAAATTTTATTGGAGGGTGATGTTCCGTCACCTGTAAACACTCCTCCAGGCTGTGTATTCTCTACTAGATGTAGATACTGCATGGACATATGTAAAAAAGAGGCACCAGAGTTTAAGAACTTAGGAAATGATTATTTCGTTGCATGCCATTTAAATAAATAAAAGTAAGTAATAGGAAGGAAAGAGCAATAACTTGGCGTTATTGCTCTTTCCTTTTCTATACGTTCTACATAGTAGCTTTAGTATTAAGCTTGTTAAGGTATCTATATAAATTAAGGATAATTTAAGAAGCGTTTTTGAAATTTTCTATGTGCACAGCAATGTAGGCAACTTCATCTTCAACTACATCTAAGTTTAGTTGATTCTCTATAAGTGCACAAACTTTTTCAGCTAAAGCATAAGAATCTTTATATTGTTTTTTGATAATATCAAATAGTTCATTCTTAATAGGCGTCTTGTTAAGTAACCTCTCAATAGCAAAGCGAATATGAGTTATAAATCTTGCATAGTCAATAGATTTTGTATCAATTTGTAGGTTTAAGCTATCTTCTATGAACTCTATAATTGAATTAGATAAGAAAGCATATCTTATAGTATTTGATAGCTTGCCTTTATTTCTAGCTGAGTGAATATGTAGCGTTATAAAGCCTATTTCACCATCGGGAATTACAATATTCATCTTCTTTTGAAGCATAGCTACAGCTTTTCTAGCTATTTCAAATTCACGTTTATATAGTGTTTCAGTTTCTACCAAAAATGGATTTTCGATTTCATCATTTTGCTTGAGTCTCTTTAAGGTAAAGGCAATATGATCTGTAAGAGAAATATGAATTTTTTCATTTAGATCTTCATTAAGCTCTTTTGATATCATAAATATAATTTCTTCGCATAAACCAATTAATCCACTATCAACAGTAGTCACAAGTTCTTTAAAATTATCATAATTAGTTTTATCCTCCAGAGAGAAAATTTTATCTATTTTTGTGTCTACAGAAAGTATATCACCGAAGTGTCTTCCAAAACCTAGGCCTTTTCCAAATAGTATTTTTTCTTTCTTGTTTTGAGTAACTAATAAAACATTATTATTAAATATTTTTTGTATTGTATAATTAGATTTAAAAAGAGAATCCATAAAGCGTATACCTCCTAAAACTCACTAAATAGATAAGAGTTAATATGAACAAAATTCATTGTTTTATTCTTACTAATATATTCTTATATATTCGAAGCAATGTTAAATTTTATTTATTTACTTAAATAAGTTGAAAAAAAATTGAAATTGAAATATAATTGGTATATACAACATAACAATATAATAACATATGAACTGTGTTTATGTATATAAAAATTTATCACAAGTTAAGGAGGGAGAATTTTGAAAAAGATTTCAAAGGATAATCCTATACCACTTCACTATCAGATAAAAGAGATACTACAAGAAATGATAGAAAATGAAATTTTAAAGCCAGGGCAATCAATTCCAACAGAAAGAGAACTATGTGAAATCCAAGGGGTCAGTAGGATGACTGTAAATAAGGCTATTATGTCCTTAGTAAATGAGGGATTAATTTATAGAGAACAGGGAAAAGGAACCTTTGTGTCTAAGACAAAGGTTAATCACGAAATATCGAAGCTTAAAGGGTTTACTGAGCAAATGCAAGAAAATGGAGTTATATCAAAAACTAAAATATTGTCATTTAATATTATTGAAGCAACAAAACAACATAAACTTGCACTGAAAATCCCTGAAGATGAAAATAAAATTATTGAAATTAAAAGGTTAAGGTCTAGCCATGAACAACCAGTAGCCATTGAAATAGCATGGCTTCCATACTATTTATTTAATGATATGAATAGAGATATGATTGAAGACAAATCCCTATATGGAATATTCCGAGAAAGATATGGATATTATCCCTATAAAGCTAAGCAAAGCATTGAACCTATAATGTTAAATGAATATGAAAGCGAACTTCTAAATCAAGAAAACTCTGCATTGGCATTAATGTTTAGACGAACCACCTATTTAGAAAATGAGACACCAATTGAATATACAAAAGCTATATATAGAAGTGATAATTACAAATATGAAATAACGTTAAAATAAAAAAAATATTATAGTGGCACATAAGGAGGTTTTTATGAAAGAGTGTAATGAAAAGAAATTTAATTTAGATAAACTAAGCACCTTTGAAATTCTGAGGAAGGTGAATGATGAGGATAAAAAAATAGCTGTAGCTATTGAAAAAGAGCTAAGTAATATAGAGAAAGCCATAGAAACACTTGTTCTAAGGCTGGAAGAAGGCGGAAGGCTATTTTATATTGGAAGTGGCACTAGTGGGAAATTAGGAGTAATGGATGCATCAGAATGTCCTCCTACCTTTGGTGTTGATGATGAAATGGTTCAAGGAATTATTTCTGGAGGAAGGGAAGCCTTAAGTGGATGGCTTGAACATACAGAAGATGATCCAGAATTGGCCATTCTAGATTTAAAACAAGTAAATGTAAATGAGAAAGATGTTTTAGTAGGTGTAACAGCTAGTGGGAATACTCCTTATGTAGTAAGGGCTATGGAATATGCCAAAGAAATAGGATGCAAAACTATAGCTCTTATATGTAATTCAAAGGGGAAACTTAAAGATATTTGTGAAATTGCTATAGCTATAGAGGTTGGGCCAGAAATCATACTTGGATCTACTAGAATGAAGGCGGGTACTGCACAAAAAATGGTTTTGAATATGCTGAGTACTGTAGCCATGATAAAACTGGGCAAAACTTATTCTAATCTAATGGTTAATGTACGACCTATTAACATAAAACTAAAGCAGCGTGTACGTGAAATAGTGAAGCTTGCCACAGATAAGGATGATAAGCTAATAGAAGAGGCATTAGAAATCTGTGAATATGATCCTAAAGTGTGCATTATTAAGATTAAAAAAGATGTAACTGTGGAAAAAGCAAAGGAAGCTCTAGAAAAAAGTAAGGGAAATGTGGCTAAAGCATTAGAAATATTGTAATTTGTTATTTTTTGAATGGGGGTGATGAGAATTAAAGCTATAGTTAATGGAAAACTTATTATGAAAGATAGAGTAATTAATGATAGCGTAATAATCTTTGAAAAAAAAATTATTAACATCATAAATAAAGATAACTTTCCTAAGTATAAAGAAAATTATAAAGAAGAAATAGAAGTAATAGACGCTAAGGGTAAATATGTTTCCCCTGGCTTTATTGATATTCATATTCACGGTGCTGGAGGCTACGATACTATGGACGCCACCTTGGAAGCCTTAGAAGCTATAAGTACAACTATAGCTAAAAATGGAGTAACCGCTTATTTGCCTACTACAATGACTATGCATAGGGACAGTATATATAAAGCTTTTGATGCTATAAGAGAAGCTATGCAGCTAGAAATTAAAGGAGCGAAAATTTTAGGGGTGCATATGGAAGGTCCTTTCATAAATGAAAAGTTTAAAGGAGCTCAGAAGGCAGATAATATTATAAAACCTAATTATGATATTATAAAGGATTATTTAGATATTATTAAGATTATAACTCTTGCACCAGAACAGGATGAGAATCATAGTTTTATAAATAAAGTAAAAGGTAATTCTAAAATTACATTGTCAGTTGGCCATTCGGATGCAAGTTACGAAGAGACAATGAGAGCAATAGAACATGGAATAACCCATGCAACACACACATTTAATGCAATGAGTCCCCTTAATCATAGAAAACCAGGTATTGTAGGTGCAATTTTTGCAAGTGATATAACCTGTGAGCTAATAGCGGATACTATACATGTTCATCCGGCGATTTTTAATATGCTCATAAATATAAAACACAAAGATAAAGTGGTGCTCATAACAGATTCTATGAGAGCGGGATGTATGAAGTGTGGTATATATGAGCTTGGTGGACAAAAGGTAATAGTTAAAAATGGAGCTGCAAAGCTTCAAGATGGTACTTTAGCAGGTAGTGTTTTAACCTTAAATAAGGCAGTGAAAAATATGCTAAAACACAGCAGTTTAGAAATTTTTGAGGCAGTAGCAATGGCATCCTTTATTCCTGCAAAGGTTATTAATATAGATGGCAAAAAGGGCAGTATAGATATTGGGTATGATGCAGATATAGTAATTTTTGATGAAGATATAAATGTATGCTTAACTATAGTAGAAGGAAAAACAGTGTACGAACTTCAAGATTAAGATTTTGAATATTATTATTAGGTGGTGCAAATATGAGAATAATAGTGGTTGATAATTATGAGGAAATGAGTAAAAGAGCAGCTTTAACCATTGCAAGTCAAGTTACTTTAAAGCCCAATAGCGTATTAGGCCTGGCTACTGGAGATACTCCGCTAGGAATGTATAAGGAATTAATTAAATTGTATAACAAGAAGGAAGTGGATTTTAGCGAGGTTAAAACCTTTAATTTAGATGAATATTATGGACTTAATAGGGAAAATCCTCAAAGTTATCATAGCTATATGATAAATAATTTATTTAATCATATAAATATAAATAGAGAAAACATTAATGTGCCCAGTGGCACTGCAAAGGATGTTAGTGAGGTATGCAGAGAGTATGAGAATAAAATAAAAGAAGCTGGTGGCATAGATATGCAAGTTCTAGGTATAGGTGGAAATGGTCATATTGGATTTAATGAACCAGACGTAAACTTTGAAGCGGAAACCCATTTAGTTAATCTTGATGAGCAGACTATAGAAGCTAATTCTAGGTTTTTCAACTCAATTAAGGATGTGCCAGTAAAAGCCATAAGTATGGGAATAAAGACAATAATGAGCTCAAAGAAGATTATTTTACTTGCCAATGGAACAAGTAAAGCTGAGGCTATAGAAAAAGCTGTCAAAGGTAAAATAAATCCTAGCGTACCTGCCTCAATTCTGCAGCTCCATAATGATGTAACAATAATTATAGATAGAGAAGCAGCAAGCGGTTTAGATTTAGCATAGAAAATTATAAAACACCTAGGATAGCGCCACACTATCCTAGGTGTTTTGTTTTAAAGATTACTATTTTACTATATTATCTTGCAATTAATTTAAATTTATCCAATTCGTTGCTATCATACAATAGATTATAACAATAAGTTATTATATCGCTTCTCTTTATTATTCCAATAAAAACATTATTATCATCTACCACAGGAACAAAATTTTGATCCTTTGCTAGAGATATTAAACTTTCTATGTCTGAATTAATTAATACTGCTTTATTACAGATGTGCCTAGGAATGTCTTCAATTAAAATCTTACTTGTATCATTAAAGCTTAAATTTGGGGTGTTTTTAATTTTCCATAATAAATCACCTTCAGTTAAAGTACCTACATAATTACCGGTTTCATTTACTAAGGGCACAGCTGAGTACCGATGATATTCCATTCGTTCTAATGCTTGCCTCATTGTAGAACTTGGCTTTTCATAAACAACTTGATTTTTAGGCGTAAGAAAAAAGGCTATGTTCATAGTTTACCCACCCTTTAAAGATTATTATTTTGTTTTATTAATTACCTAACAATATTATTATAGCATGTTTTTAGGGTTTGTTTATTAATAATCTATTAAATCAACACTTTAGAGTATTTGTGAACATAAAGCATTGTTAAGATGTACTCTGGTATATTATAATATATAAAGAAACATATACCATAATAAATTATATATAGTAAGAAATATTTAAAAAACTAAGGAGTGAGTATATGAGTAATTTTTCATCCATTGAGGAATATAAAAAGGCCAGTAGATTAGCTAAAGCTAGATATTACCTAGACATATCAAGAGGACACTCTGGACATATATGCTCCTTAGATAGTATTTTAAAAAAAGTAGATATAGTAGCAGATGTCCCCTTAGGAATAAAAAGCATTCCCTTAAAAAAGATAAGGGGAACTTATTTTTATACAAGAAGTAGAGATTTTTCAATGAATTTTCTTCCTTTAGCTAATGAAGATAGTGAATTTTCTATGAAATGGCAAGCCGTCTATACTCACCATATTAATGATGGAATAACTGACCCTGTAAAAATTTATGAATATATGAATGAGTTCTATGTTATGGAGGGAAACAAGAGAGTAAGTGTATTAAAATATGTAGATGCTTATGCAATAGAAGGCGAGGTTACAAGGCTCGTTCCTAAAAGAGATGAGAAGGATTTAAGTAACAGCATATATTATGAATTTTTGGATTTTAACAATAGAACAGGAATAAATGCTATTTGGTTTTCTGAGGAGGGGAGTTTTACTCAGTTAGGTAAATACTTGGAGGAATATAATCCAAAGCTTAACTGGTTTTCAAACAAATACGAGCATTTTTTAAAAAACGTTTATACGCCGTTTAGACACACTTTTTACCAATTGGGTGGAGATAAACTGAATATTACTACTGGAGATGCCTTTCTAGAGTATATAAAAGTGTATGGTATCTCAGATGAATTTAAAGAAACCAAGAGAAAATTAAGAGTTGAAAAGTTCTTAGAAGAACTTAGAATTCTTTCAAAAAATAATTCAGTAGATATCCAAACAGAGCCTTTTGATGTGCATAAGAAAAATGTTATTGCGTCATTTGCAAATTTTGTAACCCCGCACAAAAAGCTAAGAGTGGCTTTTGTTTTTGAAAAAACTGTTCAGACATCAGGTTGGAGTTATGTTCATAATTTAGGAAGAATCTACGCTGCAAAAGAGTTAGATAGTGAAATAGAAACCTTTATTGTAGATAACTTCCAAACTGATGAGGATAGCTATGAAAGCTTAAGTGAGTTATGTGAAAAAGATTATGATATTATATTTACTACATGTCCACATTACCTTAACTTAACTTTAAGGGCAGCCTTAAAGTACGAGAATATTAAGTTTTTTAACTGCTCACCAGTAAAGGCTTTTAGAAATGTAAGTACTTATTTTGGGCGCTCTCACGAACCTAGGTTTTTATTAGGTCTCATTGCTGGGGCTATTACAAAATCAAATATTATAGGATATATAGATATTCATAATGAAACAGAGATTGTAACAGGAATCAATGCCTTTGCCTTAGGGGTTAAAACTGTAAATTCTAATGCAAAAGTTTTAATTTCATGGCTCAATGAAGCAGGTGATATCAATCATTCAAAAGAATTAATTCAAGAGCTACATAAAAGTGGTGCAGATCTTATAATGCAAAATGATTTAATAGCTTTAGGTAAGGGCTCAAGAGACTTTGGGCTATATTCTTTAAAATATAGTGAAAAAGAAGGTAAATGGATACCGGAAGTAAACTATGCTTTAATTACATGGGATTGGGGACAGTTTTATGAGAAAATACTTAGAAATATCGTAAATGGTAGTTTTAAAGGTATATTTAGTACGGAATCTAAGCGTGTGAGCTTTTGGTGGGGTATGGACTCTGGCCTAGTGGATATTATATATTCAAAACATAACGTGCCAATCCAAACTCAAAAGTTAGTAGATGTTATGAGAGAATTAATTATTGAAAATAGATTTCATACCTTTGTGGGCCCGGTGTACGATACCAAAGGAGAACTTAGGATAAAGGATGGGGACATAGGAAACTACGAGGATATGTTATATATGGACTGGTTTGTAGATAACGTGGTAGGGGAACTTCCTTAAGAGGAATAAAGGATTCAAAAGATAAGTAGGTGATAAGATTAAAATTTTATTAGTTTCAGACGTTGAAGATAATTATATTTGGGATCACTTTGATTATGAAAGGTTTAAAGAAATTGAGCTGGTAATATCCTGTGGAGATTTAAAATCAGCTTATTTAGAATATATAGCCACTATGATTAAAGCACCAGTAATATATGTTAATGGTAATCATGATGCGAAATATTTAGAAAAACCACCAGCAGGTTGTATACCTATTGATGATAAAATTATGGTGTATAAAAATATTAGGATACTTGGACTTGGAGGGTCTATTGACTATAATAAAGGCCCTTTTCAATACTCCCAGAGAGAAATGCAAAAAAGAGTTGCAAAACTAAGGTTCTGCTTATGGAAGAATAAAGGCTTTGATATATTAGTAACCCATGCACCGGCAAAGGGCCTGGGAGATGGAAAAGATCATTGCCATCAGGGATTTGAAGCATTTATAGATCTTTTAAATAAATATTCTCCAAAGTATTTTTTTCATGGTCATCAGCATTTGAACTATGGAAAAGGTGAAAGAACAATGATTTATAATACAACTACTATTGTAAATGCATTTAAATACCATATTATGGAAATGTAACGAACCATGGGTAATGATTTTGCCCATGGTTTTTCTACATTTTATATTAGTATTTAGTTTAGGTGTTAGTGGATATTTTCTTCTTTTTTAAGAAATCCCATTTAGTTTCTGTTGTTATAATTGCAATAAAAATAGTTAGACACCCAAAAATCATTTTTGATGTAAATATTTCATTAAGCATAATAACGGACAAAACAGAACCGAAAACTGATTCTAAACATAGAATAATAGCAGCGTGAGTAGAAGTGGTATACTTCTGTGCTACATTTTGTATAATAAATGCAAGCATGGTACTAAAAATCGCTAAATAAGCAATTGCAACCATTGTATCAGAATTTAAGGATTGTGGCATAGGTTCATAAATTAAAGCAGCTATAATTGAGAATAGCGCAGCTGCCCCTAATTGTATTATTACTAGTAATATGGGGTCAACTTTTTCAGTGAAAAATCCAACAGAAACTATGTGTGCTGCGAAGAATACTGCACATAATAAGGTTAGACTGTCTCCGAGTCCAATATATATGCCTCCATCTAAGGTTAGCATACCAATTCCAATAAAACACAGGAAAGCGGATATTAGCGAGTATGAGTCTGGTTTTCTTTTGCTAATTGCCCAATAGAGAAAGGGTACAATTACTACATTAGTTCCAGTTAAAAAAGCATTTTTACCAGCGGTTGTATATTTCATACCAACAGTTTGAGCAGCAAAGCCTAAAAATAAGAAAACTCCAACTAAAGTTCCAACCTTTAATTGATTTTTAGTAATAAGCTTAACTCTTTTTCTGAAAACTAGGAGCATAATAACTACAGAAATACTAAAACGCATTGCCATCATATAAAAAGGTGTAATAGTATCTAAAGCTCCCTTTACAGCTATAAACCCCCCTCCCCATATAATTGCCACTAATAGCAAAGACATATCAGCGAGGATACTCTTTTTTTTGTCAATATTTTTCATAGTCAGCACTCCTTTAACATATTGGCGCCTTCAAAAAACAACCAGTTAAATAGAAGGGTTTATTTTTTTAGGTGCCTAAGTTATTTATTAAATTCTTCTAAGGTTTTAAATTCATACCCATTGTTAATTAAGTATTCTATAATAGCGGGAAGTGAATCCACAGTTGTAGTTTTTACATTAGTATCATGCATTAATATAATAACTGAAGACTGATTTTTTACTGTTTCCTTTGTCCTTGCTATAAGTTTGTCTTTAGTAATTAAATACCCTTCCGCATCGCCGTTTAAAGCATTCCAATCATAATAAACATAGTTCTCCTCTTTTACTGCTAGTTTAAAGCTGTCATCTTTTCCATAAGAACCACCAGGAAATCTAAAAATCTTAGTATTATAGCTTGGAATAATTTTTTTTATAGTGTGGTAGGTTTCTCTAATTTCATTTATAAGTGCAGTGGTGCTTGAATATATTTTACTGTAATTATGACTATAACTATGGTTTGCAATAACATGACCTTTTTTATAAATTTGCTTTATTAAGTCGCTATTATTATTTGCATTTACGCCTGTAACAAAAAAAGTAGCTTTTATGTTATATTTATCTAAAATATCTAATACTTTAGGTGTAACTTTTGTAGAGGGTCCATCATCAAAAGTTAAATAAGCAATTTTTCCAGTGCTTTTTTTATATGGTTTTCCAACCACAATTAATTTGTTGATGGTGTGTACTTTTTCTACAACTTTATATTGGTCAATATTTTCAGTATTGCTTAGTTCGTCCTTATTCAAAGTAGAACTTTCAGCATCTGCTAGATGGAGTTCCTTGTCCACTTTTACTTCAGTAAAAGTTTTTATATCTAACTGCAATATATAAGCGCCTTCACTCAGTGGGTTACATTTTACACTACTGTTGTAATTTTGCACAGACATTATCAATTTATTATTTAGAACATCAAATATATTGTATCTATACTGTGTTTTTATATCAGTAGGATTTTTAAACTCTATTATTTCATTTAACTCATAATTGCTTTTTAGTTTATCAAATCTAATACTGGTATTTTCATTGTTTTTTTCTAGGCAGTTAAAATCAAAGGAGGCATAGTCATCATAACCCTTAATATTTATAGGCTGCTTATTAGCTCTTTTTATCCAAATAGATAAAGTATAATCACCAAGAGCTAAGTTTGGAGTTACTATTTTGAATATTTTTTGTGGGTATATAGGACTCACAAATCCTTTAGTAAGCTCCACCCACTTATTTTGATGTTTATTGCTAAGCCAAACTCTATATTGAACATCTTCAAAACCTTTAGATAGTACCTGGAAGGTTTGAACGTCTCCTTCCTTTAGATATGGAATTTCAGCCACTACCTTTTCAATACTAGGAACATAAGATTGTTCTGCTTTAGTTTTGTCTAAGCTTCTACTATAAACTTGTCCATCATAATGACTACAAAAAAAGTTATAGGCATAATAATTGTCGTATCCCTTTGCATTTAAAGGCTCTTTGTCTGCTCTCTTTACCCATATGGATAGAGTGTATTCACCGAACTTTAATTTGGGCATTATGAAGGTAAAAGCTTTTTCAGGGGTTACTGCACTAGTATATGTATTAGTTAGCTCTTGCCATAAGTTATTTTCCTTAGAATAAAGCCAAAATTTATACTGAACCTTTGAATTTGCTTTAGTGTAGATATCTATAGTTTGGCTAAAGTCTTCATACACCCTTGGATTTTTAATGTCTACCTTATATATGTTAGGAATAACAGTAGCGTATACAACTTTAGTTGTGTCAATGCATAGAAATAAAACAAAAATTATTCCTAATATATTAGATAGTAACCTTTTCATATAATCAGCTCCTTTTCAATGATATTAATGTAAAATATTACCATTAATTAGTTTTAGTATTACATATACAAATAAATTTGTAAAGATTGCATAGCTAAAAAATTAAAAATAAAAAATTAATATTATAGAATAGGGCGATCTGAAGGTCCTAACGCTAACACATTTAAATAGAAAATTTCTAAACTTATATAAGTGGCTTTAGTTAAGATATAAGTTCTACAATAAATAAGTCCTTTTCCTTACTTAAATCTATAAAATTTGAATCAATAGATAGCAAAGGCTTAGAAATATTATTTATATCTATTTTAATTATCTTTCCAATGGAACCATTATTAAGCTTTACCATTTCGCCTGTGTAGTAATTTGACATTTGCTTTATAAAGGTAGTTAAATAATTGTAATCAAATAAACCCATGCAATCATGTTGCATAATTTCTAACACGGTAAATGGATTTTGTTTTTCACTATAAATTCTGTCAGAGGTCATAGCATCAAACATATCTGTAATTCCGATTACTTTTGCAAAATCATTAATTTTATCTTCTTTTAAACCGAGGGGGTAACCTGACCCATCTATACGCTCATGATGCATAAGTACAGCTAGACTTACGGATTTGTCTAGATATGGAATCCCCTTTATAAGTTCGTAGGAGTGAACAGAATGTTTTTTAACTTGTTCAAATTCTGCTTTTGTAAGTTTTGATGATTTATTTAATATAGATGGGTTAACTTTCGTTTTACCAATATCATGAAGAAAAGCTGCATAGGTCAAAAGTGTTAAGTCTTTCTTAGGAAAGTTTAACCACTTACCTAACATAGAGCTTAAAAATGCAACATTTACACAATGTCTCATAAGGTACTCGTCTATATTTCTAGAATTTGTTATACTTTTTAAAATAGAACCATAATCATTAAGGTTATCTAAAATTTCTTTAGACATAGATCTTATTTCGGTTAGATCTGGTTCGGATTTTCTTTCTATATTATTTAAAAAATTATCTATGCTATTAGAAAAGTCACTTAATACATTTTCAGCTTCCATTAAACTTTGTTTTCTTAAAGCTTGTGAACTAGTAATTAGGGGTTCGTGTTCATCAGCATAAATGGGTATAGTGCTTAGTGGATAAAACTCTAGTATTTTTTTTATCATAGAATTATTTAATTTAGTTTCTTTTGTGACTAAAGTTAAGCCGTTCAATATTAAATCTTCGGATAAAGTCATGTCTGGTTTTAACTCGTAAATGCTTATACTTTTAACCTTTGATTTCATGGATGCATCTCCTTTAAAGTTAATTAATAAATCTTGTAAAATCACTTAAATAGCAATAGAAAAATTATATATTCAAATAACTTTATTTTACCATAAAAACAGACATTCGCCTATAAGAGATATTGAAATAAATAACAGTTAAATATGATAGCTTAATGGATTTTATATATCTAAATAAAAATGAGAATACATTTCGTATTCTCATTTTTAAGGAGTTCCCTTTATTAATAAGTTTAAGTATTAATTCATGAACATTTTTATATCGTCATCTACGTTTGTTATACCACCAATTCCAAAGTTATCTATTAAAATCTTAGCTACATTTGGAGATAAGAAAGCAGGCAGCGTTGGTCCTAAATGAATGTTTTTTACTCCAAGGTGAAGTAGTGCTAGTAAAACTATTACAGCCTTTTGCTCATACCAAGCTATATTATATGAAATTGGTAAGTCATTAATATCAGAAAGCCCAAAAACTTCTTTTAACTTAAGTGCTATAACTACTAGTGAATAAGAGTCATTACATTGCCCAGCATCCAGTACTCTTGGAATCCCACCAATATCACCTAAATCAAGTTTATTATATTTATATTTTGCGCAACCAGCAGTTAGAATTACAGTATCCTTTGGTAACTCTTTTGCAAAATCAGTATAGTAATCTCTGCTCTTCATTCTTCCATCACAGCCAGCCATAACGAAGAATCTTTTTATTGCTCCTGATTTAACTGCTTCAACTACTGTATCTGCTAAAGCTAATACTTGATTATGAGCAAACCCACCGATAATCTCACCTTTTTCTATTTCTTTAGGCGCTTTGCATTTTTTAGCTGCCGCAACTAAGACAGAAAAATCTTTTGCTTTTCCGTTTTTACCATTCTCAATATGTTTAACACCTTCAAACCCAGTAACACCAGTAGTGTAAAGCCTATCTTTATAAGAAGCTTTTGGAGGAACTATACAGTTTGTTGTCATTAGTATAACACCGTTAAAGCTTTCAAACTCTTCATTTTGTTTCCACCAAGCATTTCCGTAATTTCCAACGAAGTGTGAATATTTCTTAAAGGCAGGATAATAGTTTGCAGGTAGCATTTCACTATGAGTGTATACATCTACTCCAGTACCCTCTGTTTGCTTTAATAATTCTTCCATGTCTTTTAAATCATGTCCGCTTATTAATATACCTGGGTTATTTTTAACACCTATATTAACTTTAGTAATTTCAGGATTACCATAGCTAGAAGTATTTGCTTTATCCAGTAGCGCCATTGCGTCTACTCCAAATTTACCACATTCAAGCACTAGAGCTACTAAGTCGTTTGCACCTAAACTATTATCTAGTGTAGCTGCTAAAGCCTTTTGCATAAAACCATGAATATCTTTCTCGTTGTAACCTAAGTTATGTGCATGCTCTAAATAAGCAGCCATTCCTTTTATTCCGTATATTAAAAGCTCTCTTAAAGATCTAATATCTTCATCTTTTGTAGAAAGTACTCCGACTTTTGA
>CALJTN010000306.1 GCA_937976175.1 uncultured Clostridiaceae bacterium
CCCGTAATAGACGAAGAAATACCTTCAATGAAACTTAGTGAGGCAATTGCAATACTAAAAAACCAATATGGTAAAACAGAGCTCACTAACGATTTAGACCCTGAAGGTGAAAAATTAATATGTGAATATGTAAAGGAGAAGCATAATTCTGAATTCATATTCTTAACTCATTATCCACGTAGCAAAAGACCTATGTATACTATGCCTGAAGGTACTGAAAGTACTCATAGCTTCGACTTATTATTTAGAGGTCTTGAAATAACTACCGGTGGCCAAAGAATTCATAACTATGAACAGTTAAAAGAAAGTATCTCATCTAGAGGCTTAAATGTTGATAGCTTTGCTGGCTATCTTGAAGTATTCAAATATGGAATGCCGCCACATGGTGGTTTAGCCATAGGACTAGAAAGATTAACCTCTCAGCTTTTAGGTCTTAGAAATGTAAGAGAAGTTACTCTATTCCCAAGGGATAGAGATAGAATAGTCCCTTAAGTCACTCTCGAAAATAAAAGGGCATATATTATTGCAAATATAATCTGCTTAATATATGCCCCTTTTATAAATGAAGTAAATGATATAAATATAATTAAATCTTAAATTGCTCCACAGCTTTCATTAGTTCTAAAGTTAATTCATTTAAATCTCCAGATGAATTTGCAACTTCAGTAGAAGAGCCATTCATTTCCTCCGTTGATGAAGATATTTCTTCTGAAAAAGTTGAAATTTCTTCTGACACTTTAGAAGTTTCATTGATTTTACTAATAATACCCTGCTTATGATTATCAATTTTAATTATATTATTATTCACTTCATTAATCTTAGGAATAACACTCTCAATACTTTCTACAATTTCTTTAAAAGAATTTATAGAGATTTTAATAACTTCAACTTGAGTTTGTAAAATATTATGTGCACTATGGGAACTCTCAACTACAGACTGACTTTCCATAGAAATTCCTTGCAATAAATTATTTATATTTCCTGAAGAATGTTTAGATTGTTCTGCAAGTTTTCTTATTTCTTCTGCTACCACTGAAAAACCTTTCCCTGCTTCTCCTGCTCTAGCTGCTTCTATGGCTGCATTTAATGCTAATAAATTGGTCTGCTCTGCAATATTGTTTATTAGATTTGATATTTGGCTTATTTCAGAAATATTACTCCCAAGTCCTCCAATTTTACTTTTTATATCTTCCACGGATATAGCTATACTTGTTATTGAATTTTCAAGCACTACTAACTCTTCATTACTATGTTTAGCTTTAACGTTAATCAAATTAGCTGTAGAATTTATTTCTTCAATAGAAATTACTGCCTTATGAAGGTCAACTCCGAAATTGTTAACTAATCCACTTATATTAGATAATTCCGTAGTCTGAGAATCATTTTTAATAGTTACCTCCTCTATAGAAGAGGCTACATTACCTGAAACCGAAGCCATTTCTTCTGATAGGGCTGTTAATATTTCAGAGTGCTTCATTACTTTTTCAGAAGATACATTTACTGCGTAAATTGCATTTTTTGTTTTTTCTTTAAATTTTTCTATGGACTCTGCAATAGTTTGAATTTCATCTTTGCTATTAATTTTTATAGAAGCTGTTAAATCTCCTGTGGCCATTTTCTCTAAGTTATCAGTAATTTTTCTTACATTTGAAATTAAATTTTTAGAAAAAATCACACTAATAAAAGTAGATGTTATTAAAGTTACTATAGCTAATATAATAACTAAAGCAATAAGAGCTGTTTTCATGTATTGAAAGATATCTACACTTTTATCAATACATACTATAGCAATGACTTCACCAGAGGAATTTTTAATTGGGGCAAAGGCGGAAATAAATGTTCCATATTTGTCCTTAACTGGTTTTTTATATGATGAAACTTTTCCATCAAAGGCTTCTAATATTGCTTTTTCCGCATTATACTTTTCGCCTAACTCAGAAGCGTCTTCTATTGATGCGTCTACTAAAAATTGAATATCATTAGCACCTTGTTTCATCATTGTATAAACATACTTAACTTCCTTTGAGCTTTTAAAATCCATTAGCCCACGTTGAATTTCCTTATACTCCTCACTATCCATGGATTTATTTTTTAAAACTACTTCTAGCTTCTCTACATTAATAAACTTTACAGCTTCATTTGCTGAATTCTCAACATTTACTTTTATTTTTGAAAAAACCGTGCTAAATACTATGTTGATACCTATGGTCAATATAACCATTGAAATAATACTGACTATTAAAACCATCCTAAGCATTTTCATTCCTAATTTCAAGTTAATCCCCCCAATTTTAATTCATCGCAGTTTAAACCATAAAATGCATTTTTCCTATTTTAAGATTACTAATTACAATATACATAATCCTTTTTACATTCTTTGACTTAATTATTATAAGTTATAATTCAACTTAATTCAAACGCTTTTTACATTTTTTTCATGTTTTCACCTTAAATTTTTCTTAATTTCTTAATTAATTATAAAAAAAAAACATAGATATGGAAACTTAAATTAAAATAGAGCATCTATGATTATCCACAGATGCTCTACTGATTTCATTTATTTAACTTTCCAGGTTGTTCCTTCTTTAGTATCAAGAAGCTCAATATTCATAGATATAAATTCATTTCTTATCTCATCTGCTCTTGCCCAATTTTTACTTGCTCTTGCCTCTGCTCTTTCAACTATAAGCCTATTTATAAGCTCCTCATCAACATTATTAGACTCTTTGGAAGTTGTCATAAGGTCTAATGAGAACACCTTATCAAAATCTTCTATAAGCATAGCCTTTTCCTTATTATTAAGTTCACTATCTTTTAAAACATCAAAAAGTATAGTAAAAGCATTAGCTATATTTAAATCATCGCTAATATATGATGAGAATTTTTCTTTGTATGCTGAAGTTTTCTCAGCATTAATTACATCACTTTCATTAATACCAATTAAAACAGTAGCAATTCTCTCTTTAAGCTTTTTAAGTCCCTTCTTAGCATCAGTTAAGCTTTCAAAACTAAACATTAACTGTTTTCTGTATTTAGATTGAAGACAGAAGTATCTATAATCAAGAGCACTGTATCCTTCTTCTTCAAGTCTTGATATCGTTAAGAAATCTCCAGTAGATTTTGACATTTTACCTCCATCTTCCACTAAAAACTCTGCATGCATCCAGTACTTTACCCACTTATGTCCAAAAGCTCCTTCAGATTGAGCAACTTCATTAGTGTGATGTATGGCAATATGATCTACTCCACCGCAATGAATATCTAAATATTCACCAATATATTTAGCAGACATGGCTGAACATTCTAAATGCCAACCTGGAAAGCCTCTTCCCCAAGGTGACTCCCACTGCATAATTTGATTAGAAAACTTAGAATTTGTAAACCATAATACAAAGTCAAGTGGGTTTTTCTTATTAGGGTCTATTTCTATTCTGCTTCCTGCTTCTAGTTCATCTATACTAAGGTTTGCAAGCTTAGTATAGTCTGAAAACTTGTCAATTTCAAAATATACATTTCCATTAGAAACGTAAGTGTAGCCTTTTTCTTCAAGTCTTTTTATAAAATCTATCATATCCTGTATATGCTCTGTAGCTCTACATACGATAGTTGGTTTTTTTATATTAAGCTTTTTACAATCCTCAAAAAAAGCATCTTCATAAAACTTAGCAATTTCCCATACGGTTTTGTGCTCACGACTTGCACCTAAAGCCATCTTATCTTCCCCTTCATCTCCATCCGATTGAAGGTGACCTACGTCTGTAACATTCATTACATGTTTGACTTTATAGTTTACATATTCCAAAGATTTTTTAAGTACGTCTTCAAAAATATATGTTCTTAAATTACCTATATGTGCATAGTTATACACTGTAGGCCCACAAGTATACAAGCCCACCTTACCTTCTTCATAAGGTACAAACTCATCTTTATCTCTAGTCATAGTATTATAAACATTAAAACTCAATATATTCACTCCCTTTTAATTAATAATTTATACTCCCACTGAAGTTTTCTCTTTTTATAGTATACACCATGAATTTATAGAAGTGATTAATTTCCTTCAGAAATATGGTTGAAATATAAAAAGCTACAGGCGTGCTGCAGCTTTAAACTTCAAAGTATAAACAACCACAGACTTTTACCTGCAATTAAGTATTATAAATTTAAAATTTGTTACTATTATATCCGCAGAACCCTTACATAAATATATTTAAATTCTAACATAATATTAAGATAATGCAATAAATTATCTTAATAATTTTTCATTAAATAAAAATTGGGTATATAAATAAAAATTTATATACCCCTAATACACTTATTAATTTTTCACTTCTGAGTTCTGTCTGCTGATTGTTTTTTTGTTGTAGCATTTTTATTTTTTGCAGTTTCTCTAGTTATAGGAGTATCATAATTACTCTTAACTAATCTAGCAAATTTATTATCAGGTTGGCTATCCTTAGTCATAAAAACATCTCCCTTAGCTTTATTGATATTTATAGGTTTTGCTATTTTAAAAATTATATTCTATATTAATTTAAAGTTTAAAAACCTGGCTCAAATTATTTGGGGCATTTCTGATTTTAGAAATGCTGTCCATTTTCATAATATTTCTTTTCTTCTAAAACTGAAAATATTACATCTACTTCCTCATATCCTGCTGAGTGAATGTACTTTGTAACAATTTTAGCCATAGTATCCTGAGTTTCTTGACCTCTGTCAAACCATGCAATTTCTACGACAGGAGATGCTTTTACTATTTCACCATCCATAATATATGTGGATTTAATACACTCTAAGGTAAAATAATTTTTAGGACACTTAAGAAGTTCTTGCATTTCTTGTACCATTCCTACACTTATTTTACAAATATCACTTACTTCCACACCTCGCAGCTTTAACTGTGGCATATCTATCACTCCTTCTAAAATATAATTCTTTCTATCTTAATCTTCTATAATAAAAATTTTAAAAATTAATTTCTTTATTTTATAATTGTAAAGTCCATCTTAACAGAAGTTTTTAACTCTGCATCAGTATTTATACCCTTAATGTCTTTACTTATATATAAGGTATAATTGCTACCCCGCTCAAAAGGTATATTATGCTTAATTTTTACACTTCTCCTATCTTCTGATAATTGAAGTATTATAGGAAAACTGAAGTTTGTTCCTTGCTTACATATGAATATTTTATCTCTTAAACTTAATTCATCCACTTCTTTGTCAAAGTTAATATTCCATTCTTTTGCTCCATTAACCTTAGTAATACTTCCATCCCTGTTCCACTGAACAAACTCCTTGTCATCAAACATCATGGCTTTATTAGTATATACTTTAGTTGCTTCAGGATAATTCAGTTTTTCAAAGCTATGGTCTTCTGAAATTTTTTTGTCATCTAAATTATAATAATTATAAAGTATTCTTCCCTTTACATCCGGTACCGGGTCATTCCAAGTAGCATCCAAATGATACCATGCATTATCAAGCTTAACTAAGTTCCAGGCATGACTTTCACCATTAGCTACTCCTACAACTATTCTAGCCTCAACTCCTGCTTCATTTAGCATTTTATAAACTAACTGTGCATATCCACTGCATACAGTTAAGCCATTTTTTAGAGCCTCATAAGCGCTGTACTTTTCAAGTGTAGTATCATAAGCTACATTTGCCACAATGTAATCGTGAATTGCTTTTTCCTTTTGGTGATCATTCATGCTTACCTTTATTATGTCTTTAAGTATTGCAGTTACCTCCGCGTCCACATAGTCCTCTTGTATTCTTGTGGTGTGAAAATCAAAATTAAAATTTATAGTAACATTATTTTTATACCCTTCATACTTCCACTCATAGGATTTTGTAGAAGCTTCCAAATAATCATCAGCATTTAAAATGCCCTTTAAGCTAGTTTCAATTGTATTCTTTAGATTAGTTGTATCCGCTTTGTAATTAATGGTAAAGCTTGTCCTTCTTTGTTGTAACTGAAACTTTAAAATATTATCTAAATCCTGTGATGAATATGCTATTTTTTCATCACTGGAATCACTATACGCTATAACTGATTTTTTATTTAACTCTAGAGCTGATGACTTTAATGAAGTTAAAGGCACACTCACTGCTCCCAAAGCTAGAACTAATACTACAACATATATTTTTTTCAATATTTGATTATAACCTTTCATATTATCACCTCTCCTTTGCAAAGTTTTACTATGAGCTTGTGTTCTTATCATAATATCATTATAAACTACAGCTTGTCTACAGTGATTTGATTTACAAATTAACCATATTAAACTTCATAAAAAAAATAGCTATTATTTAAATTAAAAATAATAATAGCTATTTTTGTAATCCCATTAAAATGCAATTTGCCCAATAAACCTTTTGAAAATACAGGGTGCTCCCACTGTAATCCATAATCCAACTACAAAATACCTGAAAAAGTCTGAGAGTGTACTAAGAGGCAGTATTTCCTTTAATACATTCTTAAAAATCATGAGGATACCTAATCCAAACATCAATTTAATTATTTGCTTCACCATAGTATTTCTAACCTCGTACTGCACATACTTTGTCTCCAGCATATATCCAATAGAGAAGCCTACTACCGTTCCTGCTATTGAATAATAGGTTTTTGCCCTGAAAAATATCATTCCAATGAGTA
The DNA here is from genome assembly GCA_937976175.1 of uncultured Clostridiaceae bacterium. Lineage (GTDB taxonomy): Bacteria > Bacillota > Clostridia > Clostridiales > Clostridiaceae > Clostridium_AD. Next base: position 6,661 of record CALJTN010000306.1, read on the forward strand.
TAGGCAGAATAATTATCATTAATATCCAAATTTTTTGGGACTTTTCAGCGTAATCAAAAACTGTGTTGGAAATATATACCCACATAACACCTATAACTGCTCCACCAATTACATCTATTGGGTAGTGTACCCCCAGATATATTCTAGACAAAGCAACTAGAGCAATGAATAAGCTTCCAATTATATAAATCCATCTTCTTCTCACCTTAATAATACAAGAAGTCCAAAGGGTGGCAGCTCCTTGCGTATGTCCACTAGGGAAGGATTGTCCTGTTGCAGTTTCTATTCGAAGGGACCTTATGCCAACTTCCCCTATTGGTCTAGATAAATTTACCACACTCTTCAAGGCAGTATTTAAAATTGTACTTGTAAGTAGTGCAAAACCTAACTTGTAACCAAACTTTTTATTTACACACCAAAATATTATAGCAGCTACAATAGTATAAAAATTTTCCTCACCAGTCATTGTAACTATTTGAAAGAAACCATCCCAAAAGGGAGATATTATAGATTGTATAAACTTAATAATTTCTATCTGCATACTTCCCTCCTTGTATATATCATAAAGTTAACCTATAAATCATATTCGTGAGTACTATATTAAATTCCTTTGTAATATCTTATAAATATTAAAAGCATGCTAAAAATAGACTATTTATCTTCAAGTGCTCTTACCTGCTTAGACCAAAGTTTAACATAATCATCTAAGGCCCACTGTGCCATAACGGACACTTCTGAGCTTTTAAGTTCAACTTCACTTAGCGGAAATTCCTCCAAAATATTATTCCTCATTGCATAAACTAATAACTTCGAATTTGTCAATATAACTGCAATATCCTTGTTAGGAGAGGTGTATGCATCAACAGCACTAGGAACTTTTTGCTTTATTACCTCAAAGGATGGGAATAGTGAGTCATAGCTTACCAAATTTTCTGGCGCTACCATAGGAACATTAAAGTCTGCATATTCATGCTTAGCAGAAGCATTTAAATAATTCAACCTTCCCCGAAGTAACCATTTCCCATGATCTCTTAAAACCCCAAAATTTGTAGGAGAAGGCGCATATTCCAGCAATTCTTTGTGTTCTTCTGGAATAGCTCTCAAATATGACTTTGCACCAGAATTTAGAGCTTCTATTGCCTTTTCACCTAATACCTTTAATGCAGCAATTGGAATTTGTGATCCAGTATATATAGTGTCAAGGGGAACCACTTCTAAGGAATGAGCTGCAATTGATTGGGTATTTCCTTTTATCCCACTTTCCTTCTCTCGCTCATAGCACACATAATCATTGCCTACAAAATTGATACTTTTCAAATCATGAAAATATGTATTTTCATGATTTTCAACTTTGATACCTTCTGTTTTCTTCTCCTTACCTATTGGGGCTGCTATTAGCAAATCTAATCCATAATTATTAGCTATCTCTCTTTGAGTTTCAAGTCTCCAAAACCCTGTTCTTCTAGGAACCAACAAGAAGGGTAATTCCAATACTTCCTGAATAGATCCATCATAGCTAATCCATAATGTTCTATATACCGGTTCTAGTATTGGTTTCTTCTCATTAATGTAAGGCAATTTATAACTAACAGTTTTATAATATTTTAAGCCTAATAGAAGTCCTGATTCATGGTCTTTTACGTAGGCTTCACTTTTCAAACTAGATATTTTCTTTCTTTTCTCATTATTGTTAACAATTATTTCACCTTCACTGCTCTGTTTTGAAAGAAAGAAAAATGCCCCCTCTTTAATTATGACTATTGTACTACTATCGATTTCTATGATATCTCTAAAATAATTTTCATTAGAAGTAATAGTTATAACCTTAATTTCATTTTGACTTATACCTAGACTTTCCATAAAGGATTTATAATTATTATATAAGTAGGTCTTTGTTTCCACACTTTTAACCCTAAATTTAGGTTTTTCGCAATTATCATCTGGTAAAATAACTTTTTCTTCTGAAAAAGAAGCCTTTTGTCCAATCCAATCCTTTGCTTCCTCTTCACTGACTTTAGCAATAGCTGAAAAGACATATCGCTCCACTTTCCAAACCCCATTTATTGGAATTGCTACCTTAGGTGGAGTTATGCTAGTTGTTGTTGATAAATCAACATTATTACAAGCTGTCAAATTTATAAACATTATTATTAACATAGATAAGCATAATAGTTTTTTCATAACTTTGCTCCCTTTCTTATAGTGGACCTACTAGCTCCTATATAGGAAGAATTATAAATACTTCTGTCCCCTTATTAAGCATACTGTTAATTTCAAGTTTACCTCCATGAAGCTTTATAATCTCATCACATATGGAGAGACCTATGCCATTTTTTGAGTTAGCATTTTTTCCTTTAAAGAACTTTTCTTTTACTCTTGGCAATTCTTCTTTTGGTATACCACAGCCCGTATCTATTATTTGGATAATAATTTTTGTGCTTTCTAAATACGCCCTTATAGTAACCTTTCCTCCATTAGGTGTGAACTTAAAAGAATTATCCAAGATATTTATAAGTACTTGTTTTAACCTATTTTTATCTACAAATATTTGTGGCAAGCTTTCATCTACAGCCAAATCGAGCTGAATATTATCTTTTAAAGCTCTAGGCAAGGTTTGACTTTTTACATTGATTAAAATATCCTTCAAATCAATATATGTCTTATTTATAGATACTTTCCCTGAGGACAATTTGGAGAAATCTAGCAAATCCTCAACTAGAGACGCTAGCCTATCAGATTCCTGTTCTATAATTTCAAGCCCTTCTTTAAGCTCCTCTTTATCTTCTAATTTACTAGTATTTAGTATAATAGACCATCCTTTAATAGATGTCAGCGGCGTTCTAAGTTCATGGGAAACAGAAGCTATAAACTCATTCTTAAGTTTTTCACTCTTTAATATTTCTTCCGTCATATAGTTCAAGGTTTTTGCCAACTGCCCTAATTCATCCTCTGAATCTATCTTAATTTTCTCATTGAAATTTCCGCTGGCCATCTTTTCTGCACCTAATATAATTTTTTTTATTGGCCTACTAATGCTACTTGAAATGAAAATACTTACTATGCCTGATAGTATAACAACCATACCACCAATAATCAGGAAAAATCTAGATAATTCATAAATATCCTCGTCAATCTTCTTAAGGGAAGTTATAAACCTGAGCACACCATTAAGTTTACCATTGTGAAATAGTGGATGTGCTACCGTCATAACTCCTTCATTTTCATATTTTTGTCTATCAATTGTACTGCCAATCTTTCCCTCTAAGGCTGCTCTAAAATCCTTGCTATCTACCATTTCTTCCGGAATTGCCCCTAATGAATCCATAATTACAAATCCATTCAAGTCTATAATTTGAACCTCTGCAGTAATATTTTCATAAAACACGTCCACATTATTAGCTACGTTCTCCTTCACACTTGCTGATGATAAGTAAGAATTATAAAAGCTACTTGATAACATTAATTGATTAGATAAATTTGCTTCTAAACTTTTGTAGTAATATTTCTTAGTAGCTACCATTAAAAATCCCTCTACAATTATAACAGTAATCAATATTACCAATAGGTAACTACCAGCAAGCTTCAGTCTTATGGAGCTGGCCTTAAGCATCCCCCCACCTATATCCTGTTCCCCACACTGTTTCTATATACTGAGGCTCTGACGGATTTTTCTCAACTTTACTTCTAAGTCTTCTAATATTTACATCCACTATTTTAGTATCTCCCATGTACTCATATCCCCAAACTACATTTAAAAGCTCATCCCGACTCAGCGCTTTACTAGGATTTTGAATAAACATTTTCATTAACAAAAATTCCTTTGGGGTCAAATCTAACTCTATATCATTCTTAAAAATCTTCTTTGAGTATAAATCAATTTTAAACTCTCTAGAGTTAATAAAATTTGACTCTTCTTTATTTGTGTGCTTAATTCTCCTTAAAAGCGAATTAATTCGAGCAGTAAGTTCCAATGGGTTAAAGGGTTTTACCATATAATCGTCTGCACCAAAGGTAAGTCCCATAATTTTATCTACATCTTGCCCTCTGGCTGTCAAAATAATTACTCCAATACTTTCATTTTGCTTTTTTAGTTTTTCACAAAATTCAAAACCATTCATACCTGGAAGCATAATATCCAATATAATAACATCTGGAGTCTCCTGTAGTGTTTTTTGTAACCCTTCTTCTGCTGATGAAGCCTCGAAAACCTCAAATTTTTCTCTCTTCAAGCTAATTTTAATAAATTTTCTAATAGATTCTTCATCTTCTACTATCAATATCTTGCTCATGTGCTCCCCCCTATTTATCCTATCAAAATTTAAATATCATCAACTTAAAATTTATATGTATATACATTTTATAAAACAAAAAACCAACCTAGTATATAGATTGATTTTTTAAAGCTTCCTTATAATATTAATCTAAATTCATCTGTATTTGTTTTATTATACTATCTTTTCATAATCCACATCAATAATAATACTATCATCATAATTAATATCAATTGAGTCAGAAGTATATGTGTCACTACTAAAGCTATCAGCTTGTACGTTATTAGTTTTCCTTGTAGTTAGTTTATAAATAAAATTTTTAATACCCTTTATTAATTTAAAACTAACCCACACTAAAACTCCAAAGACTGCAATTGAAAACAAGGCTTTAATAACAAAGATAGCTATATAAGGTATTGTTATTGCTAAAACAATAAAGGTACCAACGGATAAAGCTGATTTCATTAACTTTGAAATTGTGTTCTTGCCCTTTGTATATTCCATGATAATATTATCCTTCTTTCATTCTATACGACTTATTTGTGAGGTACTAATCTAATTATATCATATAAATAAAATCTAGTATTAAATATCTCTTAAGAAAGTATTAATAATTTATTAAATAATTTACCTTATCATCTCTTTTAAGCCCTGACTTATATTGTTAATTTCCTGAATTTCTTGTACAATTTCAGAAATTTTATTATTCTGCTCATGGATCACAGATAAAATTTCTTGTGTAGTAGCTGCATACTCTTCTGATACTGCAGCAATATTTTGCACCTCTGTATCAACTACAGTAAATGTATCATTAACATGATTTATAACCTGGCTTTGCTTTGAAATGTGTATATTTAACTCTTCAAATACTGTTGTTAAACTCTCAAATGTTTGATAAAGTTTTTGAGCAATTTGGTCTCCCATGTTTACAGCTTCGCTACCTTTTTGAGCCTCATTTAAAGCTACACTGGTAGTTGTACTTGTACTTTTTATAATCTTATAGATATTCTCAACAGTACTATTGCTTTCTTCTGCTAATTTACCAACTTCTTTAGCTACAACTGAGAAACCTCTCCCTGCTTCTCCTGCTCTTGAAGCTTCTATTGAAGCATTTAAGGCTAATAAATTTGTCTGTTCTGCAATGTTTTTTATTCCCGCTAGGAATTTGTCTATATCACTCATCTGTTTTTGAAGGGTAATTACTGTATCTAAAGAAGATTTTACAGCATTTTTAATTATGCTCATTTGCTTGTCCATTTCTTTTATTTGCTGTGCTCCTTCTGTAACGTCATTATTTACTACTTCTGAAACACTTACTATTTTTCGTGAAATTTCTTTACTCTGCTCAACGTTACTTGAAGTATCAATTATGGTTTGACTTATGTTGTTCACGTTATCCGCTTGCATAGTTATACCACTTGTCATCTCGTTAACTGCTGAAGCAACATCTTCGCTTCTTTCTTTTACCATATTTATATTTAGGTCACATTTTTCTATACTATTATTTAAGACCCCTGTGCTTTTATCTATACCACCCATTGTATTTTCTAGTTTGCCTAATAACTCCAGTGTTTTTTTCTCTTTATCTAAAACTTCTTTAATTAACTCTGAACTCCACTTGTTAAGAGAATATAATATAAAAATACTGATGTTTATTATAGCTATGCTACTTATAAATCCTCTAAAATCCATACTAGTGCCTAGCATGGATTTTGGTGATAGTTTATACAAAAAAATCAATGAAAAATCTAAAATAAGTCCATAAATGCATAACAAACTATTATCACTATATAATGCCACTAATAACAGACAGGCTATATAAATTAAAAATCCTGA
>CALJTN010000307.1 GCA_937976175.1 uncultured Clostridiaceae bacterium
ACCACCAGGTTGATAGGTTAGAGGTGTAAGCATGGTAACATGTTCAGCTGACTAATACTAATAAGTCGAGGGCTTGATCTTAATATATAAAGCGAAGGCTTCGAAAGAAGACTAGTTCACTGTGCAATTTTGAGAGAATATCTCATGAAGTATATTGACAATTTAATTTTAACTTGGTATACTTCTAATGTAAGGTTAATACCTTATAAATCTGGTGATTATGGCATGAAGGTAACACCCCTTCCCATACCGAACAGGTCGGTTAAGCTTCAATGCGCCAATGGTACTGCAGGGGTGACTCTGTGGGAGAGTAGGTTGTCGCCAGGTAATATGGATCTTTAGCTCAGCTGGTTAGAGCAATCGGCTCATAACCGATCGGTCCGGGGTTCGAGTCCCTGAAGGTCCACCATACGGGGGTATGGCTCAGCTGGGAGAGCACCTGCCTTGCACGCAGGGGGTCAAGGGTTCGAATCCCTTTATCTCCACCAAAAAAACAGTTCATATTTGAACTGTTTTTTATTTCGTTAAATTAATTTTTAATTTAAATTTATGTAGATTTATTAGATAAAAAGTATTAGAATGTAGAAGTAACAATATATAATTTAAATATGAAAGGGGTTTGATGATGTCACTATATAGAGTAAAACAATTTTACTTAGCGATGGTTTCTAAGCTTAATGATGACGATATAGATTTCATTAAATTATATTTAGAAACTTACGAATTACAATTATTCCATCAATTACCTACTTATGATCAAAAACACTGTATAAATGTAGCTAGAGATGTAAAGTCAACTTGTAATCAAAGAAATCTACAATCAAAAGCATTGATAAAAGTTGCACTGTTACATGATATAGGTAAAATATATAATAGTATGAATCCAATAGACAAATCTATAATGGTAATAATGCATAATATAACAAATGGAAAGATCAAGTCATATAAGAACATTAAAAATGTTAATATATATTATAACCATGGAGATATAGGCTATAACTTATTAAGAAAATACGGTTATGATGATAGATTTTTATTTTTAGTAAAAAATCATCATAATAACAATATATTAGAGGATATAGAGTTAGACTTATTAAAAGAGTGTGACGATAGAAATTAAGAAGCTAATGGATAGTTTCTTTTTTTTTATTTTATATATTATTAGATATATTTTTAAATATATCTAATAATATATAAAAAGTGATAGAATATAACTAAATATAAATTCTAGGAGGATAAAATGAATTCAAGAGAAAGAAGAGAATATATTAAAAATTTATTGATTGAAAACAATAGTACATATAAAGGTCAATTTTTAGCAGAAGAGCTAGGTGTTACAAGGCAAGTTATTGTAAAGGATATCGCAATTATAAGAGCAGAAGGAGCAAATGTAGTTGCAACTCCAGAAGGATACTTAATACCTAGTGAGGAAAGTAATTATGTGAGGAGAGTTATAGCTATTTCACATAGTACAGAAGACATATATAACGAGCTTGAATGTATTATTAAGTTTGGAGGAGTAGTAGAGGATGTAACAGTAGAACACCCTTTATATGGCGAAATAAGGGCTATGTTAATGATAAAAACCCTCATGGACATTAAAAATTTTATAACCAAGTTTAAAGAGTTTAATGCGCAGCCTTTATCATCCTTAACAAAAGGTATACATTTACATACTATAAAGGCAGATAATGATGAAATTATGCAATGTATTCTAAAAGAATTGAAGGAAAAAAATTATTTAATTTCTGACTAATTTAGCTGAAGATCATATTGTTTAAATTAAGTATTAAGGGAGTTGTGCTATGGAAAAAGTTGCACTTTTAAAATGTATGGAATATGACGTTGATTTAATAGAAAAAAAACTACGGGAAGGATTTGAATTGTTAGGTGGTCATGAGTTCTTAAAAATATTAATACCAAAGGATGTTAAGGTGCTTTTAAAGCCTAATATGTTAAGCATTGAGAGTAAAGGTTCACCAGTAGTAACTCACTATGCTGTTTTTGAAGCACTAATTAGGGTTATCAAGGAATACTCTAACAACATTAGTTTTGGCGATTCTCCTGGTTTCGGAGACTCAAGAAAAGCAGCAGAAAAGTCTGGGCTTATGGAAGTTGCAGATAGATATGGAGTTACTTTTGAGGATTTTAAAGAGTCAGTGCATGTTAAATTAGATAATTCTATTTTATGTAAGTCCTGGAACATTGCTAAAGCTGCTTATGAGGCAGAAGTTGTCATATCATTACCTAAACTTAAAACACATGCAATGGCTTATTATACTGGTGCCATAAAGAATCAGTTTGGGTGCATACCTGGAACACAAAAGGCTGCCTGGCATACAAGAATGCCCGATGCAAATAATTTTTGTAAAATGCTTCTAGATTTAAATACTGCTGTTGGAACTAGTTTTGCTATTTTAGACGGTATAATTGCCATGGAAGGTAATGGGCCAAAAAGTGGAGAGCCACATAAAATGAATACTTTAATTATGGGTAAAAGTTTAACAGCGGTAGATTCTACTGCAGTTAGGCTTATAGGTTACGATAACCCTTTGGATACACCTGTTTTAAAAGAAGCATATGATAGTAAATGGGGAACTGTACTTCCAAAAGATATAAACATAATTGGTGAAGACTTAGAATCTATGAAAGCAAAAGATTTTAAATTATGTAGAAAAGGAGGTAATTTCTATTTTATAAATCCAAGAGTAACTAATTTTTTAAGAGGAATGATAGCACCAAATCCAACCCTTATTAAAGATAAATGTATAGGGTGTAGTAGGTGTGCTGAGGTATGTCCAGAAAAGCCAGGAGCACTTGAGATGGTAAAGCAAGGAGACATATTAAATCCTAAATGGAATATGAGTGAATGTATAAGATGTTTTTGTTGTCAAGAATTATGCCCAGTGGGTGCAATTGAAACAAAATATTCAAGTCTAGGAAAGTTATTAAAACTAGATAAGAGGTGATTTTCATGAAAAAAAGCAAGACTATAGCTTTTACTGTGCTTTTAATAGTAATACTTATAGCTTTTTTTAACAACATAGTTAATTTATCTATAAATCTACAATGGTTTAAGGAAGTAGGTTACCTATCAGTATATTTTACTAAGTTAACATCCATATTAAAAGTAATGGTACCAGTTTTTATAGTAAGTTATATTGCAATATGGACATATTATAAAACGCTTAAAAATAGCATTGTAAGATGGAAAAAGGTTGTTGAAGTGAATAATAATAAAGAAAAGTTAGAACGTACAGTTAGTACTTTAATCAACATAATAATTTCTTTTATAATTTCTTTTGCCTTTGCATCTAAATATTGGTATGCAATACTCCAGTTTGTCAATGCTACAAGTTTTAACACCGTAGATCCCTTATTCAAAAAGGATATTTCATTTTTTATATTCAAACTTCCGCTAATTGAATCACTATATCAAACATTTATAACAATACTAGCAGCCTTAGTGATTATTACGGTAATAACATATTTTGTTCTAACTGCAAAGGATCGTATAGTATACGCTAATAAACAAAATAAATTTTCTAAATTTAAAAATTTCAAGAGTGGGATAACTAAATTTGCAGGGAAACAGCTTGCTATAGTATCTTCCCTAATATTATTTCTAGTATCTTTGGGATACTTAATAAAAATTTGGAACTTAGTATACTCACCAAGAGGAATAGTCTTTGGAGCAAGCTATACAGACATACATGTAACCTTAAGGTTTTATCAAGTAATCGCAGTGACATCTTTAATTGGAGGCATAATTACATTTATAAGCTTATTAACATATAGAACAAAACCTGTAATTATATCTGTTATTGTAATTATTGTATTAATTTTTGCTGAAAGTGTAGCAGCAAATGTAGTTGACAAATTTTCAGTTCAATCAAACGAAAAAACTCTTGAAGAACCATATATTCAATATAATATAGACAGTACAAGAAAAGCCTTTAATATTAGCAACATAGAAGAGATACAATTTGAAGTTAAAAATAGTTTAACTAAAGAAGACATTAATGAAAATAAAGATACTATAGATAATATAAAAATAAACTCTTTTAAGCCTGCATTAGAATTTTATAATCAATTTCAATACATGAGGTTTTATTATAGATTTAATGATGTAGACATTGACAGATATAATATTAATGGAAAGTATACACAAGTATTTATTGCACCAAGAGAAATTGATTTAGAATCACTAAAGGACAATTCAAATACTTGGCAGAATAGACACCTAGTGTATACTCACGGATATGGCGTGGTTATGAGTAAAGTAAACTCTATAACTAGTGAAGGTCAGCCAGATTTTATAATTAACAATATACCATTAGAGAATAAAACAAGTATAAATTTGGACAACCCTAGAATATACTTTGGTGAAAGCACCAATGATTACAGCATAGTTAATACAAAAATCGGAGAATTAGATTACCCTATGGGTGGAGAAAATCAAATGAATAACTATGATGGTGAAGCTGGAATAAAGATGAATATCTTAAACAGAATTTTATTTTCAATAAATAAACAAAGCACTAAGTTTTTATTATCTAACGATATAACTTCTGATAGTAAGATGTTAATTCATAGAAATATAGTAGAAAGAGTAAATAAAATTGCTCCATTTTTAACCTATGATAGTGACCCATACATTGTAATAGACCAAGGAAGATTATATTGGATTATAGATGCATACACAACCTCCAGTAGATATCCCTTTTCACAGCCACAAAGTGGCGTAAACTATGTTAGAAACTCCATTAAAGCTGTTATAGATGCAGTAGATGGAACCCCTAAATTTTATATAGTTGATAGGACTGATCCTATAGCAGATAGCTATTCGAAAATATTTCCAAGGTTATTTAAATATTTAGAGTCAGTACCTAGTGGAATAAAAGAACACTTTAGATATCCAGAAGGTATATATAATTTGCAATGCAATGCACTAGGAAAATACCACATAACAGATCCTGGCGTGTTTTATAATGGAGATGACGTGTGGTCTATATCAACTAATCAGGTGAAAGTTGAGGGTGAAAAAGCAATTAATGAGGCTTCTTATGTAATAATGAAACTACCTAATGAAACTAAGGAAGAAATGGTTTTACTTGAATATTTTAACACTCAAGGTCGAGATAATATGGTAGCTTTGCTTGCAGCAAGGATGGATGAAGAGAATTATGGAAAAATGGTTTTATATAAATTTCCACCAAAGCAAACAGTATATAGCCCAGTGCTATTCAAGCAAAAGATGAATCAGGATACTATAATATCCAAAGAATTATCACTTTGGAATACTCAAGGTTCAGAAGTTCAATTTGGAGGTACATTAATTATACCAATTAAAGACTCCTTGCTTTATATAGAACCTATGTATTTAAGAGCTAAAGGGGAAAAAAGTATACCAGAGATGAAAAAGATTGTAATGGCTTATGGTGACAAAATAATTTTAGCTGATAATATAGAAGCTGCACTAGAACAGATTTTTGATTATACTGATAAAAATAATACATCAAAGGCTGAGGCCAAACCAAATCTAGATGCAAAAGTATTTCAAAATATAGAGACTGCTAAAGATTTATATAACAAGGCATTAGAAGCTCAAAAACAGGGTCAATGGGCTGAATATGGAACGCTTATAGAACAACTAGGCGATGTGTTGGATAAAATAGGCAAGTAAAATATATCTAAATGTATTTAGTATAATCAAGCTATATTAAAAAACTAGCAGGTGTTTTAGTTAATTTATTTTACATTATATAATCATAAAATGCTAACTTAGGACATATATTGTTATATGTCCTTATTTTTGTGGTATAATTGCATCCACTTTACGTAAAAATGCATACAATGTAATATATATTGTATAAAGTAAAGGAATTTGAAATAAAATGTCGAATAAAAGGATATGGATATAATGTATAAGAGTATGAGGGGTATGTTATGAAATATATAAATGATAATTTGTATAAAGAGTGTAAAAATTCATTATGTATAGGCACAGATGTTTTAAACGTAAGTGATTTGCCTAAGATAATTAAAAAATATATTTCCGATGCTCTTATAAATGGGGAAAAAGTTATATTTTTTACAGACGATATATTTTACAATAATATTGAAAAAAATTTTAATAGTGATGAAGATTTAATAAGACATAATGTAAATAAAGGTAATTTTAAAATAAAAACATATAATATTGCTTCTTTTGATTACGATTATAAAGAGTTTTTAGATATTATAGATATTATTTCTGTTGTTAAGCAAGAGCTAAGAATAATATGGGATTTTAAAAATGTGATCAAAAGGGCTTATAAATTAGAAGCTGTAATTAAATGTGTTGAAAAAATAATAGAATGTTCAAATAACAATGTTACCAATATGGTTTATATTGATAACATTGCTTACAATTTTAACAGATTACATAGATTTAGTAACTTATTTCAAGCACTAATCATTATAGATAGAAATAAAGAAATGGAATTTACAAATAAAGATGAAATAGAAAAAGCTATATGGATGCTTCAGTCTAATTCGCAATTAAAATACCAAAATAAAAACTTAGTTCTATTTAATGACATTTTCTCTAATATACCTAAAAGTACAGATGAAAATGAGTTTAAAAAAATTATAATGAGTAAAATTAAAGATGTATGTGACGTAGACTTTTGTATCTTACACAGTTCACTTAAAGAACAAGAAAATATAATAGCAATAGATAGTTATTATGGTATTACTAAGGAGCATAAGTACTATCTCATTAATGACACAGAAATAATTCAGTACCTTAATAAATTCAATGAAATTGTAGTAAATGGTAATCAAGATATATTGTTAAACCTAAGTGAAATAAATGATTCTAAATTAGCAGAAAAGTTTAAATTAATAGGTGTAGTAAGCTATATGGCTATTGCTGTAGAATATTATGATACTGCTAAAGGTGTAATATGGATAGGTAGATATGAGAATAGTAGAGAGTTATCTAAAAACAACATAGAACACTTAAAATCAATATGTAAAACAGCATTTTATCTAATTCAGGAACAAAAAAGATTTTCTGATATGCAAAACAGGTTAATACAAAATGAAAAACTAAGAGCTATGGGAGAAATGGCTGCAGGAATAACTCATGATGTTAATAATATACTTACACCAATTTTAGGATCTGTCCAACTTTTAAAAGATACAATTAAAGAAAAAGAAATTTTAAAGTTACTTAGCATTATTGAAATTTGTGCTTATGACGGAGTGAATATCACTAACAAAGTTAAAAAATTAACGAAAAAATATAGTGATGATGACTTTGAAGTTTTTAATATAGATAGTGTGATTTCAGATGCAATAGATTTGACGAAAAGTAAGTGGTTAACAGAAAGCGCTTTTAAAGGGATAAAAATAAATATAATTAAATCATTAAAGTCTAACGAAACTATAGAAGGGAATATAACAGAGATAAGAGAAGTGTTTATAAATATAATAACTAATGCCATAGATGCTATGCCTCAAGGAGGAAAGATAGAGGTTATTACAAAAAATAAGAGTAATAGAGTTATTATAGAAATAAGAGATAATGGAATGGGAATGAATAAAGAAATTCAAAAGAGAATATTTGAACCCTTTTTCACAACCAAAGGTAATAATGGTTCAGGGCTTGGTTTAAGTATTTCTTACAATATAATTCTTTCCCATAAAGGGAGCATGAAAATTGAAAGTGAAGAAAATGTCGGAACATCTTTTATTGTTAAATTACCCATATGTGAAAATGTGGCTAAGAGTAAAGCTGAAACATCAAAGGATATAATTGATTTTGAAGGAAACATTCTTGTTATTGATGACCAAGAACAAATAAGGAATGTTGTTTCTAGTATGATAAAGTCAATTGCAAAATGTAAAATTAAAACCTGCGGGTGTGATAATTTAGATTCAGAGCTAAAAAGAAGGCAATATGATATAATTGTGTGTGATTTTACTATGCCAAGCATTAATGGATTACAAGTTGCACAGAAGGTAAAAGAAATAAGTAAGCACACATATTTCTGTCTAATGACAGGCTGGGTGGGATCATTTGAGGGTCAAGAAATGGATAATGTTGATTTCCTTTTAAGTAAGCCTATAAATAAAGAAAGCTTAAAACAAATGATTTATACTTACACCACAAGGTATTAAAATTCATTAGGTATGATTGATTACTCATAAAATTAAAGCAAAAAGAAGAATAGGTTAAACTGTTCTTTTTTTTATGAATTTTTTAAAAAGTTTTCATTATTTTGCTACTCAGGTTAAAAAAAAGGATATAATAATAGTATGAAGTAAAATAGTTTTGTTTTATGGTGGAGGGTTACGATGGATTATGATGTACTGATTTTAGGTGGAGGTATAATAGGGTGTGCGGTGGCTTATGAAATTTCAAAGTATAACCTTAATATAGCGGTCATTGAGAAGGACTATGATATAGCTGATGATATAGCATTAATAAATACTGCTATGATATATGATGGCGTTGAAAGTGAAGATACTTTAACTTCAAAACTTGAACGTATGGGTAATAAAATGATGGATACTATAACTGCTAAATTTAATGTTCCTTTTAAAAGATGTGGTTCACTAATAATTGCTCAAACTGATGAAGAAGTTACATTGATTGAAGAAATATATAAGAGAGCAGTAGAGCGAGGCATGAGGGACGTATTGATTTTAGAGTCTGAATACATATATGAAATGGAACCAAACTTAGATGTAGATGTAAAAAAAGCATTATACTCTAAAAATACAGGGGTAATTTGTCCCTATGACTTAGCACTATCTTATGGAGAAGTGGCTTTTGATAATGGCGTGAAGTTTAAACTAGAAGAAGAAGTAATAGACATTCAAGAGATACCGAAAGGATTCAGAGTTATTACTAATAAAAATAAATTTACTTGTAAGATGGTAATAAATACAACTCCTTCAGAGAATTATAGTATAGTAAATGAAAGAAAAATTGAGATAAATACGAATGAAGGAATACTAAAGTATATACTTTTAGATAATAATGAAAAATCAAGATTTTCTCATGCACTATTTATGTATAATTCTAAAGGTGAAAGAATTTACACACTTCCAACTATGGAGGGAGATACGGTAGCTGCTATTAGTACAAGAGAGAATATTAGTTATAATGAAGTGGTGGATAGAGTATCTAAGATAACCAGTGGTGTAGACAACATGGATGTTAAAATGTTCTTAGATTGGCCTTTCTTCGAAGAGCCCATGGTAATAGATGATAGTGGTATAGATAATGGACTTATTCAAATTAAGGGAAAACACTATGGTCAAGTTACGATGACTCCTGCTATAGCAAGTATTGTATGTGAGAGTGTAGTTAGTAAAATGAAGTGTAAGCTTAAAAAAGATTTCAATGATAAGAGAAGAGAATACTACAAGTTTAGAGAAATCAGCGATGAAGAAAGAAAACGCATTATTGAACTTGATGAGAAATATGGTAAAATAATATGTGGATGTGAAAAAGTAACTGAAGGAGAAATAGTAGACGCTATTAGGAGGCCTTTAGGTGCAAGAACAGTAGAAGGAGTAAAAAGAAGGACTGGTGCTGCATTTGGAAACTGTCAAGGTGCACATTGCTTAAATAAAGTGGTTTCTATTTTAGCAAGAGAAACTAATAAAAAAATGACAGAGATAGTTAAGGACTCAAAAAATTCTAATATTGTACTATATAGAATAAAAGAATTTGATAGCATATAGGAGATGATTTTATTTGATAGAAGAGAATGTTCATAGCTTTAATGAAAACGAGGAAGTATTAACAACCTTAGTTAGAATAAAAGGCTCTGATTTATGCAATGTAGTTCCTGTAAAAAGCAGTAAGCCTATTAATAGAAGGCTGTGGATTGAATGTTCAAAGGCATTAAGTAGAATACATGTAGGTCCGCCTATAAAAATAGGTGATGTAGTATGTAAGAATATACTTAATACTGGCGTTGACATTGTTTGTACAAAAAACATTGAAAGAAATAATATGTAAAGACACTTTTATAGTAAAATCACTAAATATTTATTGACTTTATAAAGTGTAAGATGTAGAATTATTGTTAAAATAAAGGATTTACTATGCAGTTAATAGCATAAAGCATAATTTAATAATGTATAAAACCTATGATGAGAATAGTAACAAGATTTAAAGGTTAAGAGAGTCAGTGTTTGGTGAAAACTGATACCTTTTATTTTGCGAATCCACCTCCGAGGGACTGTTAAAAGCAGTACGGTATAACCGTTATATTTCTTAAAGCGGATTAAATATTTATATTTAATCAAGTAGGGTGGCAACGCGGAGTCTTTCGTCCCTTTTTCAGGGGATGAAGACTCTTTTTTTATATTAAAAAATTATTAAGATATTTAGATGAAAACTCTAAAGTGATAAACAATTAATAATATATTCAAGGAGGAATGGCTATGTTAGATTTAAAAAGAATAAGAAATAATCCAGAGGAAATAAAAGAATTAATGGCAGATAGAGGGGAAAATTTTGACTTATCAGTAATTGATCAGGTTATAGATCTTGATAAAAGAAGAAGAGATATATTAACGGAGGTCGAAGAGCTAAAAAACAGAAGAAATACTCAATCTGCGCTTATACCAAAGCTTAAAAAAAGTGGAGAGAATGTAGATGAACTTATGGCCCAAATGAAAAATCTTTCAGATGAAATTAAAAGTTTTGATATTGAACTATCTGAAGTGGATGAAAAAATTAAAGATATTATGCTAAGAATCCCCAACATACCAAGTGTAAATGTGCCAGTAGGCAATACAGATGATGATAATATTGAAGTAAGAAAGTGGGGAGAACCAAAAAACTTTAGTTTTGAAACGAAGGCTCATTGGGATTTAGGGATAAATAATGATATCTTAGATTTTGAAAGAGGGGGAAAGATTACAGGATCAAGATTTACAGTATATAAAGGTCAGGGAGCAAGGCTTGAAAGAGCATTAATAAGTTACTTTTTAGATTATCATGTAGACAAAAACGGATACACTGAAATATTGCCTCCATACATGGTTAATAGACAAAGTATGATTGGCACAGGTCAACTACCTAAATTTGAAGAAGATGCATTTAAGGTGGCTAATACGGATTATTTCTTAATACCTACAGCAGAGGTTCCAGTTACAAATATTTATAGAGATGAAATATTAAACGGGCAGGATTTGCCTATAATGCACGCTGCTTATAGTGCTTGTTTTAGATCAGAAGCAGGATCAGCAGGAAGAGACACTAGAGGTCTTATTAGGCAACATCAATTTAATAAGGTAGAATTGCTTAAATTCACAAAACCTGAAGATTCTTATGGAGAACTTGAAAAGCTAGTTGCTGATGCAGAATCAGTATTACAAGGACTTGAATTACCTTATAGAGTAGTTAAGATATGTAAAGGTGATTTAGGATTTACAGCATCATTTAAATATGATATTGAGGTTTGGATGCCAAGTTATAATAAGTATGTTGAAATATCAAGCTGTAGTAATTTTGAGGACTTTCAGTCTAGACGTGCAAATATTAGGTATAAGGATGATTCAAAAGATAAACCTAAATACATTCATACACTAAATGGATCAGGAGTAGCTATAGGAAGAGCTTTAGCAGCAGTACTTGAAAATTATCAAAATGAAGATGGATCAGTAACTATTCCAACCGCTCTAGTGGGGTATATGGGTGGTAAAACATCAATCTCAAAATAACAATAAGTGTCCTAGTTAATTTGTAAATTTTGTAATTAATGCTATTATTTTTTATAAATTAAAATAATATAGATATAGAACAATAAATATAAATAAACAACTTAATTATTGATATTAAGTTGTTTATTTATTGAAACTTACAAAATAAAAGATAAATTGGGTAAAATCAAAAAATAAATTTATAAACATGTTGACAGTAAATAATTATGCTGATATAATAAAACTTGTCGTTAGGACATGGAAGGATGGTCGAGTTGGTTTAAGGCACCGGTCTTGAAAACCGGCGTACGTG
>CALJTN010000308.1 GCA_937976175.1 uncultured Clostridiaceae bacterium
AATATTTTTTACCTATATCTTTAAATTTTACTAGAGCACAGAAGGCCAGGGTACAAAAGATTACCTGGGCAATTCCTATTGCAAAGCTTTCTCTAAAATACATTAAAAGCACGCCTACCATAAGAATGCTGTTACTTACTAATAAGATTACCATCTTAGAAAAGAAATTAAATAAGATATTCACATCTCCATCAATTACTTCTATTAGCTCGCCTGGTCTTTTCTCCTTGTGAAAATCCATATCTAAGTTTAAGCAATGCTCCACCAAATCCTCTCTTAAAGAATTAGTAGCATTCCACCCCACCTTTTGGGCAAGGTAATTTGTTGTTATGGATAAAAACTGTTGAGTTAGAGCTAAAAGAATATATAGCGTTGCCATTTTAACAAGCAATGAATTATTGTTGTTCTTTAAGGCAGTATCTATAAAGGTTTTTACAATCTGCGGGTTAGCTAACTGCACAATGATTCCACCTACAAGAAATACTCCTAAAAGAAACACTTTTAGCTTTTGGTTTTTCAAATACTTTGATAATAGTACAAGGTTCGATTTTGCTTTAATCTTCATAAAGATCCCCCTATTTATATGTAAAACTTTGAGTTACTTAACTAAAACATGGTTTATTTGCATACCAATTATAACATAAGTTTCAATTATAAGGTATTATATTGGTAAAATGGGCCAATATTTTTGTAAGTAATAATTTTCAAGTTAATTTTGTTAATTAACTTGACCAAGAGTAGAACATATGTTAATTTATCTGGTGAGCTATTCTAAAGGGCATGATTATGAAAACCTTGGAAACTCTAGAACCTAGCATAGTATTGTCACAAAAATAGATAATAACAAAGGGGAGACGTTTATGGCAACATTTTTTTTAGCAATTATATATTTGGCTTTTATTAGTTTAGGGTTACCAGATTCCTTGTTAGGGGTAGCATGGCCAGTGATGCAGCTTAATATTAATGCGCCTTTTGAAGCGGCAGGCTTTGTCTCTATGACTATAGCAGGAGGTACCATCCTATCAAGTTTAGCAAGTGGAACTGTAATTAAGAAATTAGGTACGGGTAAAGTTACATTTATAAGCTGCCTCATGACAGCTAGTTCACTTCTGGGGTTTTCCTTTGCGCCCTCATTATTTTGGCTTATACTTTTGGCAATTCCACTTGGACTTGGAGCCGGTTCTGTAGATTCAGCCTTAAATAACTATGTAGCTACACATTATAAAGCACACCATATGAGTTGGTTACACTGTTTTTGGGGAGTAGGGGCTACTACTGGACCCTTGATTATGTCTCAGTTTATTGCAAGACAAGAGGCTTGGAGAAGTGGATATTTTACTGTTGCTACCCTTCAATTTATGCTAACAGTGTTACTTTTTTTCACTTTACCGCTATGGGATAGGGTAGCAAAAAAGTATGAAAGTGGTCCTGTAGATTTAAAGGAAGGTGAAGATGCAAAAAGTGTATCGTCTATAGAGAAAGTCGAGGAAGTTAAAACTTTAGGAAGTAAGGGTGTGAAAATAGCACTAGTTTCTTTCCTATTTTATTGCGGAACGGAAGCAACTATGGGCTTATGGGGAAGTAGTTACCTTGTAAATGTTAAAGGGCTACCAGTTGCTATAGCAGCACAATGGGTTTCACTGTATTACGCAGGAATTACAGTAGGAAGATTAATTACAGGTTTTATTACTATGAGGGTAAAAAATAGCATGCTGATTCGTATGGGACAAGTTATTGCATTAACTGGTGCTGTGCTCCTATTACTACCTTTGCCTATAATCTTCTCCCTTGTTGGTTTTATAATGGTTGGACTGGGCTGTGCACCTATTTTCCCGTGTATGCTACATGAAACACCTGCCCGTTTTGGAAAAGAGCATTCACAGAAGATCATGGGATATCAAATGGCCAGTGCCTATACAGGGACTACCTTTTTGCCACCGCTGCTTGGCTTTATTGCAGCTCGTTCAACCATGATGATTTTACCGTTTTTTGTGTTGGCATATATAATTTTTATGCTTATGGGCACAGAGAAAATAAATGGCTTAATGAAAGAGAAGAGGTAGCTAGTGATAGCTACCTCCTTGATATTTGTTCAATTTTAATACGTACTTCTTTTGGCAAGCAACCTCGTAATGATCTTTCTAGCAAAGTGGGGTTGCTTATTCCATTTAATAATAGATAATTTTCTATGAGCCTTACTTTAGCTTCTCTATTAGGGATTAATTGATATATTACGTACCAATCTTCTAGAGAAGTTAGGGGTATAGCTACTGCATTAATACATTTAAGCTTTGAAATTGAATTATTGTCAAAGGTATATTCAAATATGCCTTTAGAATGATTAATCTTTAAGCCGGACATCACATCCACATCAAAGCCATTTACCACATATTCATAGAAGTATTTTGTAGAGTAGGAAGCAGTCTTTTCCCATTTTTTCTTTTCTCCAATACTTTTTAAAATTGCATCTGCCTTTTCAATATCCTTTAGGTCTACTAAAATATCAATATCAT
>CALJTN010000309.1 GCA_937976175.1 uncultured Clostridiaceae bacterium
ACTTTATTCTAAAGCTAATATTTAGCCAGTCGGAAAAACGGAAATATGTAGATAAAGTAGTTGGTGAATTTACTGAAAAACCCATAATTGAAAAGGTTTCAAAACAAATAGAGCAAAATCATTCAAGCAATGGATTTGATTTTATGATTATATTAAAAGTTATTATAATTATTTTTATTATGTATTTAGTTTTTAAGGTTTTTAATAAATACATAAAAAGAAGCAGTACTGATGATGGCGAGGTTCAAAAGGAAAAGATACATAGGGAAAAGAAAAAGAAGAAAGAGAGCAATTTATCTATATTTATGAAGAAGTTCAAGGGGGAATTGGATTTTAAATCTCAGATATTAAATGTATATTTAAAATTTGAACAGAAAATGAGTGATAAAGAAATTTATAAGCCTCACATGACTGCAAATCAGCTGTCTAGTGCAGCTAAACCTATAGTTAATAATGATAAAGATATAAATTCTATCACTTCCATTTACAATGAGGCTAAGTTTTCAAATCATGAAATTTCCGAGGAAAATGCTAAAACAGCTAAATTAAATTTTGGAAATATTAAGAAAACCCTTTGATTTTAATACCTTTTATCAATTATCCCTAGTTAAACATTAGGGATAATTGTTTTGAAAGTTTTAATTGAGCTAATTGTTCTTCTTGTTCTGCTACTCATACTCTAAGTTGATACAACATTTTCATTTAATAGTTCTGATTGTCTTTTAACTCTTTCTTTTACTAAGTCTAAGAAACTTGCTGATCCTAAAACCCTAATGACAGGACCAAAGGATAATATTCTTATTAATAGTTCTGTTTCATCTTTTTTATTATAGTAAATATAGCAAATATATTTATCTGTAGTTTCATCATATTCAGTACGTTTCTCGTAACTTGCAAAGTTAAGCATACAACGCTCTAATGCATTTCTTTCCTTTGAAATTTCAATTACCACCGGTTCTTTGCATTTATTCTTTTCTATATGTTCCTCAAAGTTAATTTCACCACTAAAACACGCTGAAGATAACTGTATATTGGTAATACGTGATACATTTATCGTAGCGTAAGTCACAATTTTATTATGTTGTATTCTTGCTACATAAACTCTAAATTTATCATCCTTACTAGAGTATTCAATCTTGCAAGGTATGTAAATTCCAGTAGTTCTTCTACCTTTTTTACTTTCAATGGATATTTCTAAAAGCTTTTTATCCTTTAAAGCATCTAAAATTATACGAAAATTTTTAACATACTCTTCATTTCTATAATCATCACCATCTGAAAAAGTATCATAATAATAAAAATCCTCTTCATTAAAAATAGGAGTTACGTCTTTCAAATATTCCTTTAAAGTGGTAATTGCCTGCTGACTTAAGAATAAACCTATTCTATTATCTAATAAAAGTGATTTTAACCAAGCTTTTTCTATAGTTGTTATAGGTAATCTTACGTTACTACTAAGCTTTGAAGTATACTTATCATTACTATTATTTAAAAGATTCCACTCTCCACTAATAAGCTTTGGGAGTATATATAAAGCACTTTCCTTAAAAGCATTTTCATCTATTATTTCATTAATATCTTTTTTACTTAGTTCTTTTTTTATAGCTTCATTTAAAATTTTATTTACCACGGTATAATAACAACTATAAACCTCCGAAAATAGCTCCATTAACTTTCTTCACTCCCTATATACATGTCATACATTCTTTTCATATCATTATTAAAATTATTAACCACTGATTTATCCTTGCAATCCACTGAAATAATCCTCCCAGTAAAACTTTTAACCCATTGCATTATTTCATTAGTATCATATATTTCTTTGGTATACTCGTAAATATTTTCATCTATTCTAGTTAGCTCTCCGCCCCTGCCTTCTGTATTTAAGCGATTTATAATATGTGTTTCCTTTTCCTCATCAATATAGAGTTTCATTGTAAATTTATCATTTCTTTTGCAGCCTCCAAAAGAAACGCCCCAGCACTTACTAAGATTTTTATTTAACTCATCTTTAAGTTTATCGAAGTTTTCACTGTTATCTGTTTTTACCACAGACTTAATGTAATCAAGTCTATAATTTATAAATCTCATTCTATTTTCATTGTATATTGTTAAGTAACGTCTTCCACTTTGGGTACCTACAAATACTTTAAGCGGGATTCCATAAACCATACTTGTAGACCCTAACTTACTATTCTCATTAACAAATTTAATCTTTCTTTTTTCCTTCATGGCCTCTAGAATATCTAATAGAACTTTGTCTTCTAAAGTATGTACAACATAGTGATGCTTAAAGGCAAAATTGTCATTTTCCTTTTCCTCATTATCCAAAAGATAACTACCAATTACACCAAGAGGCACCGCTTCTTGATAATATTTTATAGCATCAATAATATCATCATAAGCATCTATATTATGTAAATAATCCTCACATAAGCTATAATGAAATTTCTTACCTTCCTTATGTGCAATAAGTATACCTTCTTTGGCATACTCATTTAACTTTATTCTCACGATTTGTGAATCAACGCAAAGCTCTGTCTTTTCACAGATTAAATTAGTTAAATCTTCACAGCATAAGTATTTGTCTCTCTTTAAAAAATCCAATATGTAAAAATGAAGCATTATATCATTATCCGTAAAGCTTTTAGATTTCCAAGCTGAGTACAGTGGATTTTGTGATATTTTTGAACTATCTAAAGATATAAACACTCGTTTACTTCCCTTTGCTACGTCCCATTTAATATATTCACCTAAATAACTTTCAATTCTTCGCCTTTCATTGTCATAAGTACGCAAACTCTTTTGGGTATAATCGCCCCTTGCTTTAAAACCATATATAAAAAAATCACGCATGTAATCTCTAATCTTATCAAAGTTTTTAATAAGCTCTGAAAATTTAGCCACTGTCATCACCACCTTACATTTTATTGTATTCTATCAAAGAAACATACATGTCGCAACTTTTTTTAAATGAACAAAGACACCAAAATTGGTATTCTTTATACATAGCAATTGAAAAATTAAAAATCTTAGGAGTGATTTATGTGTTTGTTATTTATAATGAAAGAACTAAAAGTCCAATAAAAACATGGTTATCAAGTGAAAATGATCTAGAAGGAAAATGCTTAGAACAAGCTTATAATATCTCTCAATTGCCCTTTATTCATAAATGGGTATCCCTTATGCCGGATACTCACGCTGGCATGGGAATGCCTATTGGTGGAGTTATTGCAACTGAAGGCGTTATTATTCCTAATGCTGTTGGAATGGATATTGGTTGTGGAATGGCCTTTGTAAAGAGTAACATAAAGATAAGTGAAATAAATAGCGTTACTACAGAAAACGGCTCTCTTATACAAGGGATTATAGGAGAAATCCTTAGAAATATACCTGTAGGCTTTAGACATCATAAAGAAGCTCAGCCTTCCAAAGCTTTAGATGCTGCCTTAAAAGAACCCGAAAGATACAAAAAGGATAAAACATTATTCCCTGAAATCGAAGCTGGTTACTTTCAGATAGGAACCCTTGGTGGTGGAAACCACTTTATTGAACTTCAGGAGGATGAGGAGGGTTATCTTTGCATTATGGTTCATTCAGGAAGCCGTCACTTTGGAAAAGAAATATGTGATTATTTTAATAAGATTGCAAAGGAACTTAATGAAAAGTGGTGCTCTTCAGTACCTTTAGAATACAAATTGGCCTTCCTTCCTACAGATAGTGATGAAGGCAAAAGATATATTGACTGGATGAATTTAGCCTTAGATTTCGCCTTTGAAAATAGAGAACAAATAATGCAGGAAACCATGAAAATTCTAACTAAATGGCTTGAAAAGTTTACAGATTTAAGCATAGAATTTTCAATGGAAATAAATTGCCATCATAACTATGCCAGCCTAGAGTATCATTATGGTAAAGAGGTTTGGGTTCATAGAAAGGGCGCCACTAGAGCACGCGCGGGTGAACTTGCAGTTATTCCAGGCGCTATGGGATCTTTCAGTTATATTGTAGAGGGAAAAGGAAATCCCGAGAGCTTTAATACTTCCTCCCATGGTGCTGGTAGACGCTATTCAAGAACCGCTGCTCTAAAAACTTTTACTTCAGAAGAAGTAATGCTAGACCTTAAAAATCAAGGAGTAGTGCTAGGCAAAAATAAGAAAAGTGACGTGGCCGAAGAAAGCCGCTTTGCCTATAAGGATATTGAGGAAGTTATGGCAAATCAATGTGATTTAGTTACACCAATATCAAAACTTAAAACCATCGGTGTAGTAAAAGGGTAAATATAAAGCTTAGGCTTTTATATATAATTATTATCACTATGCAAAGGCATTACAGCCTGGCGGTGCTATAAGGTTCTACCTTTTTAGTATACCGTGATAATAATAAAAAGATAATGACGTGATGTGTCGAAGGTTCGACTCCTTCACTGTACAATGTACAGTTAGCTCAGCGGTAGAGTAATCACCCTGTTGGATTTCGAGGGTTCGACTCCCTCTCTTAAAGTTTAAGGATTTATGTTGTAATGCTCAGTAAGAAAATATAGCACATTGATGCTTAACTTTTCTTACAACATAATATTTAGCTTGCAGCTTTAAGGATACCGCTTATTATAGTTAATTTCCATTCTTATGTGGTATTTAGCTTAAGACCCGAAGTTAATTATGTATGCTAAATTGAGGTTCCGTAAATATTGTGGGAGCATTACAACATATTTCAAAAATTTATAATAAAGTGAGGTTTTATAATGAAGGTTGTAATAAATGAAAATGAAAGAGGATATTTATTCAAAAACGGAATTTTTGTTAAGCTTTTAACTCCAGGAAAATACAGTTATTTATCAGTATTTGGCTCTACAATTACTAAAGTAAAAGTTGAGGGTTTAGTTGACACTACTAATGTTGATTTAAGTGTACTTATGAAGGATAAAAGTTTTGCAGAAAGTGTTACCTGCATTAATGTTCCTGATGATAAAATAGCGCTACATTATATAAATGAAAGGATGGTTAAC